>JAZRNP010000072.1:0-5481 GCA_045648225.1 Victivallaceae bacterium
GCGGGCGATTTGGGTATTGCCATGGGAGCCATCGGCAGGGATATTGCGGTGAACAGTGCATCAGTGGCCTTGATGACCAATGATTTGCGCCGGATTGCGGTATTGCTTTTCCTCGCCAAAAAATCTCAGGTGATAATCAACCAGAACTTGCTTTTCGGTATGTTGTTTGTCTTTGGCGGTATGATACTTTCCATCGTCGGGGTGATGACTCCGATCTGGGCGGCGGTGCTTCACGCCGGCAGTACGGTTGTGATCGTATTCAACAGTGCCCGTTTGGTGCGTACCGGCGAAGAGTTGACTTTGGAAGAGAGCGAAGGGAGTTCATCCCCGGAAGGACGGTAATTGATTTATGGAACAAAAGTATGAACCTGTGGTGCAGGCGGTCGGTTTGACTAAACTTTTCCGGGATTTCTGGAACCGTCCCAAGGCTCGGGCGGTTAATGGAATCGACTTTGAGGTCCGTCCCGGCGAAGTTGTCGGTCTGCTCGGCCCCAATGGTTCCGGCAAGTCCACTACAGTAAAGATGCTGCTGGGATTGCTCTATCCCACCGGTGGTAAATTGAGTGTATTCGGCAGATCTCCCCGGGCGGTCGAGACCAAGCGGGAAATCGGTTATCTGCCGGAAGAATCCTATCTTTATAAGTTTCTCACGGCAGAAGAAACCTTGGACTTTTTCGGATCGCTTTTCAATCTGTCGGCTGCAGATCGTAAACAGCGCATTGATCAGCTGTTGGAAATGGTCGGTCTGGCCCATGCCCGCCGCCGTCGGGTCGGAGAATTCTCCAAAGGTATGGCCCGCCGTATCGGTCTGGCCCAGGCGATGATCAACGACCCGGCATTTCTCATTCTGGACGAACCGACCAGCGGTTTGGATCCGTTGGGCTGCCGTGAAGTCAAAGATCTGATTCTGGCATTGAAAAAACGGGGCAAAACGGTGCTGATCACCAGCCATTTGCTCAGCGATGTTGAAGATATCTGTGACCGGGTAATCATTCTCTACGGCGGCAAAGTCCGTGCTGAAGGTGCATTGGATGATCTGTTGGCTGTCAATCAGGAAACCCGGATCATGACTCCGACTCTGCCCAAAGCTGCAATGGATCAGGTTTTGAGCATTCTCCGGGCCAACTTGGATGGAGAAGAGTTCCGTATCGACCACCCCCGCCGCACGCTGGAAGAATTTTTCCTCGATGTTATCGCTACTGCCAAGCGGGAAAGCGTAGAGACCAGCGGTGTGGTCAGCAGCGGAAAAATTGCCGATTATCTGGCTCCGGATGCTGATAAAAATGCTGTTCTGGAAAATCTGTTGGCAACTCCCGGAATACAGAGTCAGAATGTTGAGGCTGCCGCCGCAGCGGAAAATGTAAAGGAAAAGAGTGAAATTACCAGCGCACGGATCGCTGAAGCTCTCAAAGAAACGGTGGATCTCCCGGCAGAAAAATCTGCTTCAGAAACTCCCGTTCCCAATGCTGATTCTGCTGAAAAATTGGCGAATGCCAACCGGAAACTTGATTCTCTGCTGGGCAACCCGGATGGAACACAGGAAAAATGAAACCTTTTTTTGCCATAGTCGCTTTGACACTTAAAAATGCTGTGCGTTCTCACGTTTTTCAGCTGCTGCTGTTGGTGCTGATGCTCTGCGTTGGAATTATTCCGCTTTCGATAGGCGGCGGCAGTGCATTGGATTTTGTCCGGGTCTCATTGCTTTACAGTATCTGGTCGATCGTTGTAGTACTGGCTCTCGCCAGTTTGTGGCTCGGCTGTTTTATCATGGCACAGGATGTGGACAGTTACCAGCTGCACATGGTGGTGACCAAACCGGTTTCCCGGGTCGTGATCTGGCTGGGCAAATGGACCGGCATCAACCTCATAAATATCACTTTGCTGATGATTTCGCTTGCGGCAGTGTACGGTATTGTGATGTACCGTTACCGCAGTGATGACCGGTTCACGCAGGCCGACCGCCGTCAGATTGCTTCGGAGGTTCTGGTCGGACGCCGGGTATTCATGCCGACCCGTCCGGATTTTGCGGCACTGGCCCGGCAGGAACTTCAGGAACGGATGAAAAAAACCGGAGTTCTGGATGATGAATCCCAGGATAAGCTCTATGCTGAACTGCTTCAGCAGATCGGGGCCGGTTATTCGGAGTTGGCTCCGAATCAGATCAAAGGATGGATTTTTGAAAATCTTCCCGATATCGGCGAAGAGCCGCTGTTTTTGCGTTACCGTCCCTATCTCGGAAAGGTTTCCAGCGAAGATCAGCGTCAGACCTATTTGCAGTGGGTGGTCATTCGTCCCAGCGGGGAAGCGGTGCTTCCGTCCGGTGAACGGGTGGCTGCTTCAGAATGGCCGCAGCTGCTTTCCGATGAACCGGAACAGATATTCAGCGGAGTTTTTTACGAAAAGACCATCCCCGGTGAATGGCATGTGATTTCTCCTGACCGCAAAGTACGGGTGGCAGTAACCAATATGGACCGTTTCGGTGATAAACATTACTATCAGCCGGCAGATGGTCCCAAGCTGCTGCTGCGCATTTGCGGATTTGAGGGCAACTATTTGCGGATGGTGGTGGTGCTGGTTGTGCAAATGGCATTGCTTTCGGCACTGGCCTGTGCTTTCGGCGGTTTTCTTACCATGCCGACGGCGGTGTTTGTGGTGGCGAGTTATCTGCTTTTGGGAAGTTTTTCCACACTGTTGACCGACCAATCCTTTTTCGTTTCGACGGCGTGGGATCAGATCGGACAGAATCTTGCCAGATTGCTGCTGCTGGTGGTGATTCCGCTGCAGGCATTTGATGTGACAGAGCTGCTTTCCACCGGAGAATTGATTGAATATTCTCTGATCTGGAAGTTGTTTTTTCACTACTTTTTACTTCGGGGTATGCCGTTGTTCCTGTTCGGGATCTGGATGTACCGCAAACGTGAACTTGGATTGGCGGTGAGAAAATGAGCCGGTTTAAAAAACTTGTGATCTTTACTGTTATCGTGATAATATCTCTGGGGGCTCTCTTTGCGATCCGCAAGATCGAGCGCAAAATGGATAATATCGTCGATGTTGACCGTCTGCGTTTTTCCGGAGATGTCCGCAATGCACCGCCGCTGGTGGTATTCACTTCGGTGGCTTTGGGCAGTTTCCGGGGGGTTATTGCTGACTTGCTGTGGCTCCGTTCTGAAAATCTCAAGCAGGAAAAAAGCTACTTTGAAATGGTTCAGCTCGCCCGCTGGATCACCGATCTGCAGCCGAACTATTCCGGTGGTACTGCTTATCTGGCATGGAATCTTGCTTACAATATTTCGGTCACCTGTTCCAAGCACGAGGATCGCTGGCGTTGGGTCAACGAAGGTATTTCGCTGATCCGGGACAAAGCTCTGGTTTACAATCCGGAAGATCCGGTCTTGTACAAGGAGCTGGCATGGATATTCCAGCATAAGCTCGGTAACGTGCTGGATGATGCCAATCTGCTCTACAAAAACCGTCTCGGTATGCAGATGATAAATATCCTCGCCACCGGAACTCCCGACTGGGAAGCTTTGGCTGCGGCTCCCCGCAGTCGTAAAGAGTTTCTTGAACTCTATCCGGCCGATCATCGTTTGTGGGAGGTCGCCCGTGAATTCGGCTATAATGATTTCAATGCGCTTTTTCTGGCATTCAAAAATCAGGCTCCGGCAGAACTTCCCTCCGGAATGGCGGCGAAACTCGGAGAAACCGAATACAAAAAAGTTGACAATTTCTTGCGGGCGGAGCTGCTCCGGGAACGGATGAAACTTGATCCGGCTAAAATTTTGGAAATCGACCGGAAATACGGCAAAATGGATTGGCGGGTTCCGGAATCACAGGCGATTTACTGGGCAACGGTCGGTATCGAAAAGACTCCGGGCAAAGAGGATTTGCGTTGTGCCAGGCTTATCACTCAATCGCTTCAGGCGGCCTTCCGCGGCGGCCGGATGTTGACAATGGATGATAAAACACTGGCTTATGTCCAGATCGTGCCCAACCTTGCGTTGGCCGATGCGGCATACAATACCTATTTGGAGACCCAGATGAAGTACGATCAATCCAGCGGAGCCGCATCGTCATTCCGCAGTGCCCGGATCAATTTTCTCAAAGATGCGATCCCGTTGATCTACACTCACGGTAACATCACCAAGGCAGAGGAATTTTTCCGTAAGCTCATCAAGGAGGACGGTCCCCAGAAACAGCGCACTCTGGATGAGTTTGTCATGGCCGAATTCGCTGAAGATGTCCGGGATGCGGATGTCAAAAAGGTCAGTGCCATCATCAGTGAACTTATTTTCCGCAGTCTGATCAGTCTCATTTACAACGATCATGATGCGGCTCTTGCCAATGAACGGCTTGCCCGTTTCATCTACAACAAATATACCAGAGAAAATACGGAGATCAAGCGTAATGCGCTTCCTCCTTATGCAAGTATGAAATCCGGAGTCATCGCCGATTGTGAACGGCGGCTGCCTCCGATGATGGTAACTATTCTGAAAGCCGCCATCGCTGCTGAAAAAGCCGAGGTGCTGGATGAATTGAAGTATAATAATCCGGTTTCAGATAAAGGCAGTCAGACCGGAGAGAAAGGAAGGAATTAAATTGGACGACTACCTTATATGTTTCGTTATCAGTCTGTCAACCGCACTGATAATGTCGCACATCTGTTCTCTTATGGAGGCCGCGCTGTTGAGTTTGACCCCCAGCCAGGTCGGTGAATTGCGCCGCAGTTCACCTGTTATCGGCAAGGTGGTGCAAAAGCTGAAAGCCGATATAGATAATCCTCTGGCAGTCATCCTGATCATCAATACTGCCGCCCACACCATCGGTGCGGCGGTTGCCGGTGCCAGTTTCAGCAATATGGGTTATGAAAGGTATATGAGTGCCTTTTCATTGATCTTTACTCTGGTGATGGTGCAGTACACTGAAATATTGCCCAAGACTCTGGGCGTGCGTTTCAATGTCAGTATCATGCGGGTCGCAGGTCGTCCGCTGCAGATTTTATCGGTTATCCTGAGTCCGCTGATCAAATTTTCCCGGTTGCTCAACCGGGTGTTTGAAGTGCGTCGTCCGGAGCGTCCCAGTGCCGCAGAAGAGATTTCGGCACTGGCGGCACTTGCCCGCAGTTCCCAGATCATTTCCAGCCGTCAGGAACGGATAATCAAGATGGTTCCACACCTTTCTGAACGCAGTGCTGCTCAAGTAATGATCGATGCCGACAATATGTCCGTGCTTATGGAAGATATGACGATTTCTCAGGCGATCAATGTTTCCGCCCGGGATTTTCATACCCGTTATCCGGTGCGTTCGGAGCAGGATCCCGACCGGATCCTGGGGTATATCAACATCAAGGAACTGGTCAGTGCGGAGCGTTCCAACAAAGGCGATGCCAAATTGACCGAGATCATCCGTCCCATCGGCTTTGCTGAACCGGATGATTCTGCGGCAGAGCTGCTGGAAAAATTTGCTGCTCAACATTGTCACATG
>JAZRNP010000073.1:0-1606 GCA_045648225.1 Victivallaceae bacterium
AAAAACGAAGCGGCAGGCACCGTGAACAGTAATTCACGAGACCTGCCGCTCCAGATCGTATTTTCAATAAACGAACTCTTCGAGGAAATATTGGCCGATCCGGGTATCTTCACCCAGTTCCGGGTGAAAGGTCATCGCCAACTGATTTCCCTGCCGGACAGCAGTTATTCTGCCGTCGTGTTCAGCGAGAACTTCAACTCCGGGGACGCAGAATTCGATTTGCGGAGCCCGGATGAAACTCATTGGTACATTTTCCAATTTACCGAAGGAGCCGGAGGTGTAAAAAGAGCTCAACTGCCGGCCGTAAGCATTACGCCGGACTGAAATCCCCATCGTCCCCAGATGGACGGTGGGATCATCCAGGATCTGCTGAGCCAGCAGAATGGTTCCGGCACAGGTAGCCATCACCGGCAGACCGCTTTGAATACGGTTCCGCACCTCGTCAAACATATCCAGTTCCCGAAGCAGTTTGCCCTGCACGGTACTCTCTCCACCCGGCAGAACCAGCGCATCAAAATCCTGATTCAAATCACTCTTCTGACGCAGCTGGCAAGTGGGGATATTAAGACGTTGGAAGATCGCTTCGTGTTCAGCAAAATCTCCCTGCAACGCCAGAACTGCAATTCGCATCAGATACCCCGTTCTTCCATGATGATCTTGATTTCGGCGGGATTGATACCGACCATCGCTTCACCGAGTCCGCAGGAAAGTTCAGCGATCATCTTGAAATCCTGATAGTTGGTCACCGCTTTGACGATGGCCGCAGCACGTTTTGCCGGATCGCCGGATTTGAAGATACCGGAACCGACAAAAACACCTTCCGCACCGAGCATCATCATCAGAGCAGCATCAGCGGGAGTTGCCACGCCGCCGGCAGCGAAGTTCACGACCGGCAGTTTGCCGTTTTTGTGGACATACATCAGAAGATCAAACGGAACCTGCAGCTGTTTGGCAGCTTCGTAAAGTTCATCTTCGGCCATGTTGGCGACCCGGCGCATTTCCTGATTCATCTTGCGCATATGGCGCACCGCCTGAACCACATCACCGGTTCCGGGTTCACCTTTGGTACGGATCATCGCCGCACCTTCGCTGATCCGGCGCAGAGCTTCGCCGAGATCTCTGGCTCCGCAGACAAAGGGAACTTTGAAAGCGCGTTTGTCAACATGATAGATATCATCAGCGGGGCTCAGGACTTCGCTTTCGTCGATGTAGTCGATTTCAATAGCTTCGAGAATGCGGGCCTCGGCGATGTGACCGATACGGCATTTCGCCATAACGGGGATGGAGACCGCCTCCTGAATACCTCTGATCATGCCCGGATCGCTCATACGGGAAACGCCGCCGGCCGCACGGATATCAGCGGGGATGCGTTCCAGAGCCATGACGGCGCAGGCGCCGGCGTCTTCAGCGATTTTAGCCTGTTCCGGAGTGGTGACGTCCATGATCACGCCGCCCTTGAGCATCTGCGCAAGGTTGCAATTCAATTCATACTGTTCATTATTCATGATTTTTCTCCTGATTTTATGGTTTGATTGACTTGAATTCAATATACCACCGGTGTATATTCAATACAAATTATAAAATTGTATGGATTACAATAAAATGC
>JAZRNP010000074.1:0-4708 GCA_045648225.1 Victivallaceae bacterium
TCACGACCTTCACCACCACCCATCGGATGGTCGACCGGGTTCTGAGCAACACCACGGACGTGCGGACGGAAACCTTTGTAACGTTTCTTACCGGCTTTACCGAGTTTGGTATTCATCAAATCAGCGTTGCCGATCTGACCGATCATCGCGCGGCAATCCAGATGGATCATGCGGACTTCGCCGGAAGGCAACTTGATCTGGGCATAGGTTTCCTCTTTACCGCGGAGGGTGGCAGACTGACCGGCGGAGCGGACGAGTTTGGCACCGGTTCCCGGGGTCATCTCAATGCAGCTGATTTCGATACCGACGGGGATGTCACGGAGTTTGAGGCAGTTGCCCGGTTTCAGTTCGGCATTGGCACCATTCATCACCTTGTCGCCGACCTTGAGGCCGACGGGAGCGAGGATGTAAGCCTTTTCGCCGTCTGCATAATTGATAAGCGCGATATTGGCGGTACGGTTGGGATCGTACTCAATGGTAGCAACCTTGGCCGCAATATTTTCTTTGGTACGATAGAAATCGACCATACGATAGTTGCGCTTGTTACCGGCACCGCGGAAACGGGTGGTGATACGACCCTGATTGTTACGGCCGCCGGAAGATTTTTTACCCTTCACCAGGCTCTTTTCGGGAGCGACTTTGCTGAGATTAGCATTGTCGATCACGGACATATGCCGACGTGAGGGAGTCGTCGGATTGTAACTTTTGATAGCCATTTTATCTTAAACTCCCTTAAATGATTTCGATACTGCCTTCGGCGAGGGTGACGACGGCACGTTTCCAATCCGGACGGCGACCCATTTTCATGGTACGGCCGGCGCGTTTGGCTTTGCCGGAATAGTTCATCACGTTAACCTTGGCAACTTTGACCTTGAAAAGTTCTTCCACGGCGCGGGCAATTTCGATACGACCGGCTTTGGGGTTGACTTTGAAGGTATATTTATTTTCCTGCATCAGCGCGTTGCACTTTTCGGTGACAACCGGCGCGATAATAACATCAAAAGCGTTATTCATCTTGAGATCTCCTTATTACGCCAGGCGTTCGATAAAGGCATCCAGTGCATCTTTGCTGAAGACCAGCTTCTTGAACCGGAGCAGTTCATAGACATTGACGGTGCCGGAGCGACGGAGAACGAGGTTCGGGATGTTGCCGGTCGCGCAGACGGTGGCTTCATCATATTCACCGACGGTGAGCATGATGGTCTCATCCTGAATCTTGAGGTTCTTCAGCACGGCGTAGGCACTGCGGGTTTTGTGATCCGCAATAGCGAACTTGTCAAGCACCACGACATCACCTTCAGCAATACGCTCGGAAAGAGCACGCTTGAGGGCGAGAACCAGAACTTTTTTGTTGACCTTTTTAGCAAAGGAACGGGGCTGGGGTCCGAAGATGGTACCGCCACCGACCCAAACGGGCGAACGGCCGGAACCGGCACGGGCACCGCCACGGCCTTTCTGACGCCAGGGTTTGGCACCACCGCCACGGACCAGGCCGCGGGTCTTGGTGCAAGCAGTACCGGCACGGGCACCGGCAAGGTAAGCGACCACGGCATCATGAACCGCCTGGGCGCCTTTTTCCATCTCGATCACGCCTTCGGGAATGATGTATTCACCAACCCGGGCACCGCTGCAATCGAGGATATCCAAAGTATTAGACATTGTATTGCCTCCTCTTATTTAGCTGCGGGCTTTTTCAGCGCGCTCTTGACTGTAAGCAGACCACCGTTGGCACCGGGGATGGCACCTTTGACGAGGATAACATTTTCCTCAGCCATGACACGGACGATCTTGAGATTCTGCACGGTGCAACGGTCATTGCCGTAGTGTCCGGGCATCTTTTTGCCTTTCAGGATCCGGCCGGGCCATTCACGGCAACCGATAGAACCGGGGCGGCGTTCCCAGTCGCCACCATGGCTGGCGCGACCGCCGCCGAAGTTCCAGCGTTTGACAACGCCCTGGAAACCACGACCTTTGGTCGTACCGGTCACATCCAGGTACTCTCCAGCGGCAAAGATATCCGCTTTGAGGACAGTACCGGCTTCCACAGTCTCCGCGGTGCGGATTTCACGCAGCACCGCCGGCAGTGTCGCGCCGGAGACACCGGCTTTGGCCAAATGGCCCTGACACGCCTTCGTAACATTTTTTGCTTTGCGAGAGCCATAGCCCAACTGAATTGCGCTGTAGCCGTCGCGCTCGACGGTCTTGACCGCAGTGACAACGCAGGGACCGACTTCGATAACCGTCACCGGAATCAGAACGCCGTTCTCGTCGTAGACCTGAGTCATGCCGAGCTTTTTACCGATTAAACCTTTCATTTTTCTCCTCTCAATTTAGTGAGAAAACACACCTGATACTCACTCCCAATCGGCCGGGAGCGTCGGTATCGGATTTCCGGGCACCTCACCCGGAAACCCCGGGACCTTACTCAGAATCCCGTTTTGATCGAAATGTCCACACCGGCGGGCAAATTGAGTTTTTTCAATTCATCCACAGTACGGGCATTGGGATTGATGATATCCAGCATACGTTTATGAGTGCGGATTTCAAACTGTTCCATGGACTTTTTGTCAACATGGGGGGAACGGTTGACCGTCCACCGCTCGATGCGGGTCGGAAGCGGAATCGGACCGGCAACAACAACACCGGTGCGCTTGGCCGCATCAAGGATCTCGTTAACGCTCTGATCCAGAATCCGGTGTTCATAAGCCTGAAGCCGGATGCGGATACGCTGACTTTTCGCCGTAGCCATAACTTATTTCTTCTCCACGATTTTATCTTGAACTTGCTTTGGAACCTTCTCAAAGTGCGCCGGCTCCATCGAATAAGAGGCACGGCCGCGGGACAGTGAACGGATCGCCGTCGCATAACCGAACATTTCGGCAAGCGGCACATTGGCGTTGACCCGGGTAAAACCATTGTCACCGGCGTTGATTTCAGCAATCGCACCGCGACGGCTGGTCAAGTCACCGATAAGGTCACCCATGTTCTCGTCCGGGGTGGTCAGTTCGACCTTCATGATCGGCTCAAGGAGTTCGATACCGGCCTTTTTGGCAGCATCTTTAAACGCCATGGATCCGGCAACTTTAAATGCCATTTCCGAGGAGTCGACCGGGTGGTAACTACCGTCGATGATCTCGACCTTGAAGTCGATCACGGAGTAACCGGCGAGCACACCGCTGGCGGCAGCTTCACGGATACCGTTTTCGATCGGTTTGATATATTCTTTGGGGATGTTACCGCCAACAACTTTGTTTTCAATCGTGATACCGGCACCACGTTCCTGCGGGATCAGGTTGATGATACAGTGACCATACTGACCGCGACCACCGCTCTGACGGACGAACTTCATATCGGAAGTTGCAGTCTTGCAGATAGCTTCACGGTAGGCGACCTGCGGAGCACCGGTGGTAGCTTCGACCTTGAATTCACGGACCAGACGGTCGAGAATGATTTCGAGGTGCAGCTCACCCATACCGGAGATGATGGTCTGTCCGGTTTCTTCGTTACTCTGAACCTGGAAGGTCGGGTCTTCTTCAGCAAGGGCGATCAAACCTTTGGACAGTTTGTCACGGTCGCCGGAGGAGTTGGGTTCAACAGCGATGGAGATAACCGGTTCGGGGAAACTCATGGATTCCAGAACAATGGGATCATCTTCAAAGCAGATGGTATCACCGGTGGTGACGTTCTTCAAACCGACCGCAGCAGCGATATCACCGGAGAAGATCTCATCACGTTCTTCACGCTGGTTGGCGTGCATCTGAAGCAGACGGCCGAGACGTTCACGTTTGTTGGTACGGGGGTTGAAAACGGTCATACCCTGCTGGGCAATACCGGAATACACACGGAAGTAGTAAAGTTTACCAACGAACGGGTCGGTCATGATCTTGAAGACCAATGCGCTGAACGGCTGCTTGTCACCGACGTGACGGGTCTTGTCTTCACCGGTATCCGGGTCAGTACCCTGGATTTCCCAGGTATCGACCGGAGAGGGCAGATAACGGACGACCGCATCGAGCAGCGGCTGGACACCGCGTTTTTTGAAAGCGGAGGCGCAGCAGACCGGAACGGCCTTGGCAGCCAGGGTGGCACGACGGAGACCGGCCTGGATCATATCGTAATCGGGGGTTTCGCCTTCGAGATAGAGTTCCATGATCTCATCGTCGACTTCGGCGAGGGATTCCAGTCCGTCATGATAGAAGGTATCGCGATAATCCTGCAGATCAGCCGGAACATCTTCAACGCGGAGCTTTTCGCCATTGTCGCCGTCAAAGTAGTAAGCCTTGTTGGCGAAGACGTCGATAACGCCTTTGAATTCATTTTCTTTACCGATCGGAATGGTGACCGGAATCGGGTTGGCACCCAGTTTGCTCTTGATCTCACCAACAGCACCATCGAAATCGGCACCGGTACGGTCCATTTTGTTGATCAGAGCGATGATGGGCACGCCGTACTTCTGAGCCTGACGCCAGACGGTTTCGGTCTGGGGCTGAACTTTACCGACGGAGCAGAACACTGCAACCGCACCGTCCAGCACGCGGAGAGAACGTTCGACTTCAGCGGTGAAGTCCACGTGTCCCGGAGTGTCGATGATGTTGATGCGGTGCTGAACCTTATCCAGATCCCAGAAACAGGTGGTGGCAGCGGAGGTAATGGTGATACCGCG
This sequence comes from Victivallaceae bacterium, assembly GCA_045648225.1. GTDB lineage: Bacteria > Verrucomicrobiota > Lentisphaeria > Victivallales > Victivallaceae > UBA1784. Next base: position 4,664 of record JAZRNP010000074.1, read on the forward strand.
TTCCTGCTCCTGTTTCATCCAAGTCGGAGGCCAAGCGGTCTTAGG
>JAZRNP010000075.1:0-2054 GCA_045648225.1 Victivallaceae bacterium
TGCTCGGCGAAGCCGTAAAAGACATGCCCGCTCCGGCCTACTATCCGGCGGCAAAAACCATTCAGCTTTTCGGCAACAACGGTTTTGCCGTCCGGTTTCCGGCAGCGATGGCGGCCGGACTTACCGCATTGCTCGTCTGGGCATTGATCAGTCAGGTGCTCCGGGATGAAAAACTGGCAGCTCTTTCCTCGGTTATCTACCTCACCTTTTCAGGAGTATACTTCACCGGCACAGTCGCCACCGCCGGATCGCTCTTTGCCATGCTCGTCACCGGCAGCTGCGGCTGTATGTTCATCGCCATGCAGGAGGATAAATTAAGCCGCCGCCAAATCCTCAATCTGCTCCTCTGCGGCATATTCATGGGGCTGGGCTTTGCGGTCAACGGTTTTGAAGCACTGTTAATTCCATTGATTGCCGGATTGTTTTATTCGGTATGGGACAGAAAAATACTCCGTTTCCCGCTGTTTCTGATCGCTTCACTGATTGTTGCCGGAGCGGTCGCACTGCCCTGGCTGTGGGCAGTGAACAAAGTCGAACCGGGATTTATTATCAAGTTGACAAAGGAAACATGGGCTGAAATAGTTTGCAACGAATCAGGAGTGTCCCGGTATTCGCATTTGTATCTCTTTGTTATCGGGGCATTCCCGGCAATACTGCTCGTTCCGGCGGCCGGAGTGGTCGGGAAAGATGCCTGGCAGGGATTTCTGCGCCAGCCGCTTTTCCGTTTTGCCTTCTGCTTCATGTTCACTCCGCTGATTTTGCCGAGCATCAACCCCCAATGGAATATGAGCAGTGTGCTGTGTGCATTTGCTCCGCTGGCTCTGCTGATCGCCGCCGGAGTACGCACCTACTTCAACAGCGGTTGTCACCACCGTTCCTACAACTGGATCATGACCACCTGGGGATTTATACTGGCGATCGCCGGAGCGGTACTGCTTACGCTTCACTTCACCAAGCCTGCGATCATTGCCGAATTGCCGCTGACCAAACTCTTTTATCCGGTGATGGGAACGGTTCTGATCTTTGCCGGAGCGATGATGATCTACAGTATCATCGGCAACTGGCGGGGCAGACTTTATCTCTTTTTCTTCAGCATCGGACTTGTAATGCTCTTTTTGCCGTGGTTTTACAAGGGCAATCCGATGATGCCGGGTGAAGCTCTCCGTCAGCTCAAAGAAAACCATCCGGAGCTGAAAAGTGCCGAATACACCATCGTCGCCAACAAGCCGTCCATTGCCAACGCCGCCGCCTGGGAGTTTCAGCGGAACGACATCCGGAGTGCCGAAAAGGTCTTTTCCGGCGAAACTCCGGTCACCACGCCGAAAATGTTCCTCATCCTCAACGATTGGGACAATTGCAAATGTGTATTTATGGAAAACAATTCATTCAAACTCTCCGGCAAGACCATCACCGTCAATCCGCTGGAGATGATGCTCTTTGACATTGTTAAAAATCCCGGAAAATAATATGCTTACTGAACTTTATCTTGCCGGCAAATATCTGCGGCCGCGCCGCAACATGGTCTCCATCATCGCCTTTATGAGTATTCTGGGCGTGATGCTCGGAGTCATGGTGCTGATCGTGGTCATGGCGGTGATGACCGGATTCACCGATGAAATGAAAGCCAAACTCATCGAAACTCAGGCGCACTTTCAGATTCAGGGCTACCGGGGATGGCTGCCCTATCCCTCAAGTGCCGTCGAAGCAGTAAAGAAACTGGGCGGCGATGCAGCTCCGGTGATTCAGGGGGCAGTATTGGTGCAGTTCGGTCCCAACAAGCGCAGTCTGGACACGCAGGCGGTGATCTTTGCGGCTTCACAGGAAGAGCTCACCCGTCACCTCGATGTCAAAACCTACATCAAACAGGGAAGTTTCAGACTGGGCAGAGAGGGACGCAAAAGTTATGCGGTGATCAGTACCGACATGGCGGAACGCTGGCAAATCGGCGTGGGAGACACTTTCCTTGTCCACTCGGCCCGGAAACTTACTGATCTGGTCAAATTCAACGCCAACGGTCAGGTTGAGGTCAATCAGGACAGTTCAGTGTATCTGCC
>JAZRNP010000076.1:0-5325 GCA_045648225.1 Victivallaceae bacterium
GAGGATTTGAACCTCCGGCCTCTGCGTCCCGAACGCAGCGCTCTAGCCAGACTGAGCCACACCCCGACAGGTGCACGCATATAATGCGCTGTTCCTATAATATATCATGTTTTTTTGCTTTTACAAGTCAAAGCCGAGAAAAAAATTATTTATTATATCGGTTGACTCGGACGAAATTGCCCAGAGGCTGCTGTTTCGGACATCCAATGGCCGGTTGCCGGAACTTTCTCAAGCATGGAAAAATAAAATATTTTTATCAGTTTTTTCTCAATATTGCTTTTAAACGTTAAGCACAGCATGAAAACATGAAAAAAGTTGCATTTTTTCTAAAAAATATCCTTGATTTTAAACAGAAGCGATATACTTTATTGCAAAATTTCAGAACTATAAACTGCTTCATCGGTGCATAAAATGTCTGCTTCAGAGAAGGAGAAAAATTTATCAGTCAATATCAACGCCGGACATCGCCAGCGTTTACGGGAACGCTTTATGGGAAATGGTTTATCCGCTCTGGCTCCTCATGAAGTTATCGAACTGCTGCTGACCTATTCAATTCCGCAGAAAGATGTCAAGCCGCTGGCTAAAATGCTGTTGACCCGGTTCGGAGATATCAATGGCGTGCTCAATGCTCCGCCGGAATTGCTGTTGGAACAGAGCGGAATCAAAGGAAATTCAGCGGCATTATTCAAACTGGTCTGTGCTCTGCATGAATATCTGCTGGAAATACCATTCAATTCATGCGATCTGATCAATTCTCCTCTGGCAGCTGTCCGTTATCTGCAAAATAAGATCGCCGGTGAAAATCATGAAGTTCTGGCGTTGATTTTTCTGGACAGTGCCAACCATGTCGCCGGTTGTGAATGGCATCCTGGCAAAAACAACCGGGTGACCTTTTATCCTCAGGCGATTGCCCGCAACATCCTGCTGCATCGGGCTTCCGGAGTGATCGTTGCCCATAATCACCCCAATGGCATCTGCCGTCCCTCGGAAGCAGATCTCAAGGCTACCCGGATTTTGAAAAATTATCTGGATCAGCTGGATCTGAAACTGGTTGATCATCTGCTGATAACCAAGACCACTCATTTGAGTCTGCTCAACCGGATCGGATGTGTTTTCAAAAATTACAGCGAATTTACATTTGATCCGGAATACATTCCGCACGAAGCCGAAAGCAATCTGGAAAATTATCCGGAAAACTGATTTTTTGTCAGTATACCATCTCGGAGTGACAAAGTAAACGGGCGGCACCGATCACAGCCGCATTTTCAGCATCTGTGGGATATTTCAGTTCTTCAAACACAACTCGGCGGCTCGCAGACCATCGCATCCGGCAGATACTATCCCTCCGGCAAGCCCGCACCCCTCTCCGGCCGGATAAAAACCTTTCAATGCGGGATTTTCCAGAGTTTCCGGATCCCGCAGCAAGCGGATGGGAGAGGAAACGAAGCTTTCGGCACCGATAAATTTACCGTACCGGATGAAACCGGGGATCCGGCGGTCAAAATTTTTCGCTGCCGGAAAGAGAGCCTGTTTCAATGGTTCCGGCAGCAATTGATCCACTCTGCCGGGGATGATGCCGGTGTCGCAGCTGTTTTGTTTGTTGCTCAGGATTTTTTTGCCGGTGAGAAAGGCCGACACATCCTGCGCCGGGAAAGTGTAATCCTCTCCGCCATGCAAAAAGATATTCTTTTCAAGTTCATCAAAGGCGGCGAACAGATTTTCCATACTGCCGTAATCAGCCGGATCAAGTGTGGCAATCAGACAGCTGTTGGCAAACTCTCCGGAGCGGGCAAAGCAGCTCATGCCATTGGTAACCGAATGCCCCTGCCAGGCACTGGCATTGACCACATTTCCACCAGGGCACATACAGAATGAGCTGATATTTCCGACCTCTGCCCGGGAGACGATATGGTATTCTGCCGCTCCGAGCGCAGCGGGCCGGCGGGACAGATGGTACATTGCCCGGTCGATGATCTCCTGCGGATGCTCCACCCGGCATCCGCTCTGAAACGGTTTGAATTCCCATGCAGCGTTCCGGCAGACCCGGCGCAGCAGTTCCCTGCCGCCCAGTCCCGGGGCGAAGATCACCGCCGGAGCCGATAATTTTTCTCCGTTGCTCAACTGCACTCCGGTACACCGGCCATTGGAAACCAGAATATCGGAAACCTCACTGCCGAAGCGGAACACTCCGCCGAGAGCTTCGATTTTTTTGCGCAAATTGGCGCACACCCCGGGCAATTTATCCGAACCGATATGGGGTCGGGCGAGATACAAGATTTCTTCCGGAGCACCGCATTCGACCCAGAGTTTTTTCAAAAAACGGCCCCGGGCATCTTTGGTTCCGGTATAAAGTTTGCCGTCGGAAAAGGTTCCGGCACCGCCTTCTCCATTGAGCAGATTGCTGTTTTCATCCAGTTGACGGGTCTGCAGAAATTTGCGGTAATCCTCTTCGCGTTTTTCCACCGGATAACCCCGGTCGAGAATCAGCGGTTTGCATCCGGCAGCAGCGAGCAGGTATGCCGCTGAAATTCCGGCAGGTCCGGTGCCGACGACGATGGGATGGAGCAGTGAATGCGAACTGGGGATTTCCGGATGAGGTATCTCCAGAGCAGCGATCTCCTCCTCTGATACCGGAGTGTGATGCGGCAGGATCTGTCCGGTTTCCAGAAGCAGTTTCAAAATTATTTTCGGGGTGCCCCGCCGGGAATCGATACTGGATGAGAGGATTTCACAGTGGGTGATCTGCCGGAAATCCAGATGAAGTTCTCTGGAAATGATCCGGGGAAGTTCACGGCAATAGCTGCCGGGAAGTTTCAGTGCGTTGAGAGAGAGATTTTCAATAATGTAGAACATGGAACATCACCTGCGGGGATGGAATTGACGGTGAACAGTCAATAAACGGTTTTTGTTGACGTGGGTATACAGTTCAGTAGTGGCAATATCGCTGTGTCCGAGCATCTCCTGAATCGCCCGCAGATCCGCACCGTTTTCCAGCAGATGAGTGGCGAAGCTGTGGCGCAAAGTGTGGGGGTGGATATCTTTATCGATCCCGGCATTGAGGGCAGCTTCTTTGATGATTGCCCAGATCCGTTCCCGATTGAGTCTTCTGCCGGTGCGGGAGACGAATAAGTAAGGGGCAAGCGGAATTTTTGCAGTAAGTTCACAGCGGCTGACGGCAATATATTTTTTGATGAGGGCAAGAACCCGGGGTGCCGCCGGGACGATCCGTTCTTTGGAACCTTTGCCTTTGACCCGGAGCATCCCGGATTCAAAATCGATATCGGCAAGTTTCAGATCGGCGGTTTCGGAAACCCGCAGTCCGGAGGCGTACATCAATTCTATTATAGTCCGGTTGCGTAAAATCAGCGGATCATCCGAGCGGTCTGAAAATGCCCGGAGCAGCCGGCCTGTTTCTTCGATCGAAAGCATTTCCGGCAGGATCCGCCACAACCTGGGAGAATCCATGGCGGCAGTCGGATCGGCGGCGGAGAGTTTTTCGGCGTACATATAACGGTAGAACATTTTCATGGCAGCCAGGTGGCGGGCGATGCTGCTCTCTTCCATGCCACCGTTGCGCTTGAAATCCAGAAAGTCGAGCAGATCATCCCGTCCGGCATCATCCCATTGCGAAATACCTTTATCCAGCAAAAAGTCACCCAGCGAACAGAGGTCGTTCCGGTAGGCGAGCAGGGTGTTGCGGCTCAAGCCCCGTTCGACCTTCAAGTGTTCAATGAAGTACTTCAGATATCTTTTCATCAATAAAAACAGGAAAAAATCAAAATTTTTTTCAAAAATCATTTGCATTTGCAACGAATATAATTTAGATTTAATAGTTGGTTTTTTCCAGTAACAGAAATTTTTTTTCGAGGATTTTTTGCAGAGATGGCAAGTGATGCAGTTTTTCTGGGTGCTCTCGGCAGCGGAAGCTCCGGAAATGCCTATGTGATCGAGTATCAGAATGAGTCTCTCATTATCGATCAGGGCTTTTCCCGCAAGGAGCTGCTCAAGCGCATGGAGTCCGCCGGTTTTGTGCCGGAGAAGCTCTGCGGTGCGCTGCTGACCCATGAACACAGTGATCACTGTAAAGGTTCCAGAGTTTTTTGCGATGCTCTTTCTCTGCCGCTTTATACGACGGCACGGACCGCCAGATACCTTTCGCTTCACGGAACTTTGCCCCGGCAGGTCTGCTCTTTTGAAGCCGGAGAAGCTTTCACCCTCGGAAATTTTTCCATAAAAAGTTTTCCTCTGCCGCACGATGCGGTCGATCCGGTGGGATTTCAGGTCAGTTGCGGTGATGTCAGGATCGGGATCGCCACCGATTTCGGCCATGCTCCGGAGAATATCCGTCGGGAACTGCGCGGATGCGATGCACTTATTCTGGAGAGCAACTACGACCGGGAAATGCTGATGAATTCCAACCGCCGGCTGGAACTGAAACGGCGGATTTTCGGCGTTAGGGGCCATCTGGGAAACTGGGAAAGCTGTCAATTGCTGCCCGACTTGATCGATGAACGTACCCAATTGCTGCTCCTTGCGCATATCAGCAGCGAGTGCAATACTCCGGAACTGGTGCGGGAAAACTGCCGTTGCGCTTTGCAAATGCTTGATCTGCAAAATAAACCACATTTTGAAATACTTTCTCAAGATAGGCCGTCGCCCCGTTTTGAAATTTCAGGAACGGTTGTTTCCCGGGAGGTTGTCAATGAATAATTCTGTAAAAATCAACTGCCGCCAGTGCCGTTCCAAATATGATGTCAGCGAATTACCGCCCTTTTCCATGTTCATCTGCCCGGAGTGCGGCACGATGATCCGTACACCTAAAGTTTTCGGCAGATATCTGTTGGAAAAATTGTACGGTCAGGGCGGTATGTCCGGTATATACCGGGCCATCGATCAGGTTTTAATGCGGCGGGTCATCGTTAAAATCGCCAAGTCCGACAGTGAGCATGGCAATATGAAAGAGCGGTTCCAAAATGAAGCCAAATTGCTCGCTCCCATTTCCCATGCCGCAGTGATCCCGATCTATGACTGCGGTGAAATCGGAGATGAATCCTTTATTGTCATGCAGTATATGGATGGCGGAGATCTGGAAATGCACATGAAGCAGAAGACCTTGCCGCCGCCGGATAAACTTATTGATCATCTCCGCAATGTGGCATCAGGTTTGCATTACCTCTATCTGGGACACAATATCGTTCACCATGATGTGAAACCGTCCAATATCATTCTTGCCGGTGACGGCACCGCCCGGATCGGCGATTTTGATCTGTGCGATGTGCGCAGTGCCGGTGATATTACCACCCCGTGTATGCTCTGGGGCAGTCC
>JAZRNP010000077.1:0-10153 GCA_045648225.1 Victivallaceae bacterium
TAGAGCTGGGAAACCGGACCCTGAAGCTGGTCGAACTGGTGTGTGGACATCGGAACCGGTCCGGAAATGATCAGCGGAGTACGGGCTTCGTCGATAAGAATACTGTCGATTTCGTCGATGATGGCGTAGTAGTGGTCGCGCTGTACCAGCTGATCGGCATCGCTTGCCATGCCCATGTCGCGCAGATAGTCGAACCCGAATTCACTGTTGGTGCCGTAGGTGATATCACAGTTGTACTGGGCGCGGCGTTCATCAGGCATCTGCATATTCTGCAGACAGCCGACTGTAAGTCCGAGAAAGTTGAAAATCACTCCCATCCAGCTGGAGTCGCGGCGGGCAAGGTAGTCGTTGACGGTGATGAGCTGACAGTTGCGTCCGGTCAAAGCATTGAGGTAAAGCGGCATGGTGGCAACGAGGGTCTTACCTTCACCGGTCGCCATTTCAGCGATGGAACCGCGGTGCAAAGCTATGCCGCCCATGATCTGGACGTCAAACGGAACCATATCCCATTTGAGCATCTGTCCGCAGACTTCAAACTCTTTGCCGCACATTCTGCGGCATGCGTTTTTCACCACGGCAAAGGCTTCACACATCAGATCGTCCAGAGTTTCTCCGGCGGCAAGACGGGCCTTGAATTCAGCCGTTTTAGCCTGAAGCTGTTCATCGGACAACTCTTGATACTGGATCTCTATATCGTTGATACGGCGCACCAACGGAAGCATTTTTTTGACATCCCGCTGGGATTTAGTGCCGAATATTGCCTTGAAAATGGCACTGAACATTCAACAGTCTCCCTTGTAAAAGTTGCTTTTTTTTATAACACATCACGCCGGGAAAGCTCCCGGCGCGCAAAAATACATATAGTTGAGATGGTTTCCGGAGGTTCCGGAATAAAAATCTTTCCGCTTAACGGAAAGTATTCGGTGACGATGGCTCCACCCAGAGGTGGAAATCAGTCTTCGATCCGTTGATCTCCAAAGTTATTATGGTATTCAAGCGGGACAGCAGCAATGCATAAGGTATCCGGACTTCGCCCCCGGCGACATTGACTGAAACGACACTGTCTCCGAGAATATCTTCGCTGTTGCGGATTGCGACGATTAGTTCCAGCATCCGCTGAAGTTTGCTGCGCATCGTTTCGTCCAACGCATACGCCCGGTGGCACTCCGGACAGACTGCCTGAAAATCCGGATCGGTAATTTCTGCCAGGTCAAACTTCACAACTCCGGAACAATCCGGACTCTTGCAGCAGAAATCCAACCGTGCACTGTTGCTGTGGCTCTGACTCATTGGGGGTCGCTCTCCTGTTTGATCACAGACAGCAGATCGACGGTGTTGCCGACGGTTCCGATCATCTGTTCGATCAGTTTAGGATTGCGCAGACGTTTGGAGATGCTGCTGAGCAGCTGGAGATATGCTTCCTGATTTTCATCGGGGGCAACGGTGAAAACGATGACCCGCACCGGCTGGTCATCCTGACCGTGATAATCCTCGATCGGGTTTTCGCAGACGCCGACGATGACGTAGGGATGCAGAATATCATTGATGCGGATGTGCGGCAGAGCCAGCATTCCTCCGACGCCGGTGGTCATCATCTGTTCACGTTTCCATACCAGACGGAAGATGATATCCCGGTTCAGCTTGGTCAAATCCGCAGCGCGGGAGATCAACTGATCCATCACTTCAAGTTTGGTTTTGCCGACCAGAGTCATTACGGAATCTTTGTCAACGAACTGGGCAAAATCGATTTTCATAGCCTTAAACCTCTTTCATAAACATGCTTTTTGCAAGTAATATATTTGTTCTTTCCAACAATAATTAAAGTATCTACAAACTGTACAACGATAAATTTAGCATTTGATTTGTTTTTTGTCAATATCAAAGTTGCGTAAATCGGATAAAAAATGCAGAAATTTCAAAGTTTTCAGCCCGTCAAACCACTCGTGAAATGAACGCAACTGTTTTTCCGGCGTCAGTGATTGCCGGGAAATGATCTTTTCCCAAGCGGTAAAAAAGCCTTCTTTGTGCAGAAATTCAACAGTTTCTGCCGGCAGTTTAAATGGCATATTTTCCGGATCGGCGAGCAGATTTTTTTGAATGACCAGATCTAAAAATATTTTCAATCCGTCAAAAGCTTCATCGCCGATCTCATTGAGCGGAACTCCGGACAGGATGTTTTTTACTGCCGGACCGGTGCCGAATGGGACCCGCCCGGAAATTCTTGCGGATGGATGGACCAGAATCTGCTCCAGTTGACGGACGCCGGAACTTTTGGCTACCGCTTGCAGGAAATAGAAATCTTCTCCAGCCTGACGAACCTTCATGCCGCCGGCACGGATGTAGGCATCACAACGCACAGCGAAGGCGGAACCGATGGTGTAAAATGCATACGGTGAACCGGCTGTGCGGAGTTTATTCACATAGCGGGCAAGATAATGCTCATATTTCCGGATGGCACTGCGTTGTTCCGGGTTTTCCGGTGTCCGGTGGGAGAAGCCGATGGAAACTGCTCCGCCGCCGGATAACTCCGGAATGATCCGGTTGAAATAATCTTTTTCAATGGTGGTGTCGGCATCCAGAGAGAAAATAAAACTCTCCTCCATTTCTTCCGGAGGCAGTGAAGCGATAAAAGAGTCCATGCCGGTTTTTCTGGCTCTGCCGACACCGCCGGGATTGTCCGGCAGATAGATCGCCGCAAGCTGGGGATCCCGGCGGCGGTTGATTTTTGAAAGCAGTTCAAGAGATTCGTCAGGATCAGTACCGGGTGGGTGATTCACCACCACCACCGTTGCTGTCGCAACCGGCGAAACTGCGACCGCTTCCTGCAGCGAATCCAGAGTTTCGTCGATGTATTCCAGTTCATCGTAGGCCGGTATGACGACCGCACCTTTGAATTTTCCCGGCAGTGGAAATTCCGGAGCCGGATTTTTTCTCAGATATTTGTCGGTGTCAAATTTTTTCATCGCCGGATGTGCGTCTGATAAAGTGAAGCGGATCGCCGGAACTGTTCCAGCGGGGGGTTTCTCCGATACGCTGGAGCGATTCCAGAAGCTGCCGGCGGATGACGTCACCATTTTCATCCAGTACCGGTTTGCCGTTGTAAAGCTGGTAATCTTTGCGGTATTCGACATTTCCGACATTAGGCATGATGACATTCGCTCCGGAAAGTAAGCCCTTTTCTCTGCCGTTTTCCGGATCCAGAGTCTGCAATGCGGTGGTCGAGGCAATGTTGACATCTTTGAGAACCAGTCTCGTGACGGCAATCATCCGCAACGACCAGTTGAAACGGCGTTGGATGGTTTCCGGATCGTTGGCGGCATTGCCCATCGGGGTGTCCTGCTGCGGCAGAAACGGTCCCATGCCGATCATATCCACATCCATGTCCCGGAAAAATTTGATATCCTGTGCCAGATGATGCAAAGTCTGCCCGGGCAGGCCGATCATGACCCCGGTCCCGGTCTGAAAACCGGCTTTGCGCAGACGGCGCAATGCTGATTTGCGATTGTTCAACGAGGCGGATGCCGGATGGATCGCAGAAAAAATTTCCTGAGAAGAGCTCTCCACCCGCAGCAGATAACGCTTGGCTCCGGCATCGACCCATTGGCGGTAGGTTTTTAAACTCTGTTCTCCGCAGGAGAGGGTGATCGCCGGAGGATTCGGCAGATCTCCGATTTTGCGGATCAATCCGGTTACCTGACGGACAAAATCAGGATCGTTCCGTTCTCCGCTCTGCAGTACGATCGCGCCGTAACCGAACCGGGATGCCAGTTCGGCACTGTGCAGAATTTCCGCTTCACTCATGGTGTAGCGGCTGATTTTTGAATTGCTCCGGCGGATTCCGCAGTAAAGACAGTCACAGCTGCAGATGTTGGAAAATTCGATCAAACCGCGCAAATTCACCAGATTGCCGAAAAGTTTCCTTTTGAGTTTGAGTGCCGTATCAAAAAGCTGCTGTTCGCACTCCAGATCCGGGGGCGTGAGCAGAGTTTCGATTTGGCGCAGATCGAGTTTTTTTGAACTTTCTGCAAGCGAGAGCAATTCGTTATAACGTTGGGAAGCGGTCATGGTTCAGTCGGCTTTCTCCGGAGCCAGGGCGCGGCGCAGCCCCTCTCCGGTAAAATTGAATGATATAACGGCAATAAAAAGTGCCGCTCCGGGAAAAAATGTCAAATGCCAATGGTCAAGCGGATTGTCAAACGCCTGACGGAGCAGATTTCCCCAGCTCGCCGTCGGCATCTGAACCCCGAAACCGAGAAAACTCAATCCGCTTTCCGACATGATCGCCCCGGCAACGCCAAAGGTGAAGCTGATCAATACCGGAGGCAGTATGTTGGGCAGCAGATGACGGAAAAGTATCCGGTGTCCGGGAATTCCGGATACCACACAACTCTTTACGTAGGGCAGGGCACTCTGTTTTAAAACTTCTCCTCTGACCAGCAGGGCCGGGCCGATCCAGCCGGTGAGCCCGATCACTCCGATCAACAGCGGTATGGATTGTGTGAAGTTGTGGTCGCTCAACAGTGACATCAAAATCAGCAGCAGCAAAAAGGTCGGGAAGCACATCAGTATCTCCACCAGACGCATCATGAACAGATCAAATTTTCCCCGGAGATATCCGGTCAGGAGTCCGGCAATGGTTCCCAGCGTAAGAGCGGCAAGGGTGGCAAACAGTCCTACGGCAAGCGAAACTCTCGCCCCGCAGATCAGGCGGCCGGCAACATCCCGTCCGATGTCATCGCATCCGAAAATGTGTTTGGCTGACGGAGCTTCAAAAGGGGAGGCGCAGCTTTCAAAAGGGCCGTAGGGAATCGGAGCAAAAAGTGCTTTTATCTGGCCGTTTTGAGCCTGCGCCCGGTAGTCGGTGCGTTCCATTTTTTCTCCGGTAAAGATGAACGGCAGCAACAGCAGCAATGCGGCTGTGATCGCCGAAATACGCCGCCAAAATCCCCTTTTTATCATCCGGGAAAGCAGAAACAGCGGCAGATAAAGAGCCAGAAAATTAAATGATTGCTCAACCAGTTTTTCCGGACTTTCCGGAGCAAATAAATAACGCAGAAACGGCATCGACCAGTGACCGTTTTCAACCATTATCAGCGGACGTTGATTGACCAGAAACGGTGCATAGAGTGCCGGGATCAGCAGCAGTATGATCCCGATCGTTCCAACGCGGGACATCGGAGCACTCCAGAAGCGGCGGATTGCGGCGGCGGCAGGGTTTTTATAATGGTATTCACTCATGGATATCTGTTTTTACTCCAAGCAGCCGCAGTGCATTCAGCACCACTGTGAGTGAACTTGCCGCCATCGTTCCGGCGCAAATCGCCGGATTGAGAGAAAATCCGAAGAGAACAGCTGTGAGTCCGGCGGCAACCGGAATAGCTCCGAAATTATAGAAAAATGCCCAGAAAAGATTCTGCCGGATCACCCGGAATGTCGCTCTGCTCAAAGCTATCACCCCGAGGCACCCGGAGAGATCATTGCCCCGCAGAATAATATCGGCACTTTCCAGTGCCACTGCAGTTCCGGAACCGATGGCGATTCCGGTGTCGGCCTGAGCCAATGCCGGGGCGTCGTTGATCCCATCACCGGTCATGATGACCGGAGTGTCAGTCTCCTGCCGGATGAGGTTGATTTTTTCAACTTTTCCCTGTGGGGTGAGGGCAGCATAAAATTCTCCGATCCCGCACTGGGCGGCGCATTGTTCGGCGGAACTGCAGTTGTCTCCGGTGAGCATAATGCAGCGGAATCCGGCTTTTTTTAACTTGGATACGACCGTGAAACTCTCTTTTTTCAACGAATCTCCGGCACCGATTATTCCGGCTAATTCTTTCTCTCTGGCGCAGAAAATCAATGTCAGTCCGGCGAAATTTTCCGGGATGCGGTATTCGATATTTGCTTCCCTCATCATCGCTTCATTGCCGAAGTACCAGCGGCAACCATCCAGAGTGCAGGATATTCCGAATCCGCTCCGGTCGGAAAAATCCGCCACCTCTACTTCCCGGTATCCGGCCGGGGCGGAACGCATGACTGCTTCTGCCAGCGGATGAGATGAATTCTGTTCGGCGGCGGCGGCAAAAGTGAGCAGCTCCTTTTCACTGGTGACAGCATTTGAATAAAACTGCACTTTTTTGATCTCCGGAATTCCGGAAGTGAGGGTCCCGGTTTTATCAAAAATGATGGTTCTGCTCCGGGCACAGTTTTCCAGAGCAGTGCCATTTTTTATCAGGATGCCGGACTTAGCTCCTCTGCCGATCCCGGCGATCAGGGCGATCGGTGTTGCCAATCCCAGTGCGCAGGGACAGGCGGCGACCATTACCGAAAGAGCATAGTTGAGTGCAGACGGGACAGTCGCTCCGGCGAACAGCCACAAGATTGCAGTCAGCAATGCTGCGGACAGAATTATCCAGGTGAATATTCCGGAAACTTTGTCGGCAAGTGCGGCAATGGGTGGTTTTGAACCTTGGGCATCGGAGACCAGTTTGATAATTTTCCCCAGTACGCTGTCTTTGCCGGAGGCGGTGACTTTTATTTCCAGAACACCGTTGATATTGAGCGTGCCTCCGGAGACTTCTGAACCTGGCGATTTGTCGATGGGGATCGCTTCACCGCTGAGCATGGATTCATTGACGGAGGAGCTTCCGGAAATTACAATGCCGTCTGCCGGAATCGCATCTCCCGGGCGGACCCGGATCAGCTGTCCGGATTGCAGTGCGGATGCGGCGATCTCCTGACTTCCCTCCTGCGTGATGAGTTCAGCTGCAGGAGGGGCAAGTTTGAGCAATTCCCGGATCGCTCCGGAAACCTTGTTGCGGGCACGTTTTTCCAGTAATCTCCCCAGCATCACCAGCGTCAGGATCATGGCGGAGGCATCAAAACTGAGGTGCTGAACTCCTTTGACAGCGGGGATTAAAAACATTATCAGCGGGGCGAGGATCCCGATGCCGGCACCGCAGGAGATCAGTGAATCCATATCCGGAGAACCGCGCAGCAGTGCCGGAATTCCGGAGATGAATATTTTTCGGGAGGCCGCAAGAACCGGAATCAGCAGGAGACCCTGAAGGAAAATGTTTCCCGCAGAACAGCTCCCATTTCCACTGAATGAACAGACCATCAGTATCGCAGTGAACAGTGCCGCGATGAGGAAATTCCGCAATTCTATCCGCCAGATATGCTGCTCTTTTTTCTCCTCTTCCGCCGGGTCTTCCGGAGGTGATTCGGCACTGAACCCCAGCTTTTTTATCGCAGCGAAGATCGTTTCATCGGAAAGTTCTGCCGGATTTGAGGTGTGGCTCATGGTTCCGGTGGCGTAATTTACGGTTACATTTTCAGCCCCGGGCAGAGCGGAAATGGTTTTTTCCACCTTGCTTGAACATCCGGCACAGCGCATGCCCCGGATTATACAAATGCGTGCGGATTTGGCCATGGTTCACTCTCCGGCGACCGGTTTTTCGTCAACGATGAATCCGCTGACATTTACAGAGGCGACCAGTTTCCCGGTGTCATCAGTTACATCGACCCGGTAAAGACAGGTCGATCTGCCATGATGGATTTTTCTGGCAGCTGCAAAGAGTTTTTTTCCGGCTCCGGGGCGGAGGAAATTGGCGACAACCGATGTGGAAACGGTGGTGTGCCCCATGGCGTTGGAGGCTCCGGCAAAAGCAAAATCCGCCAGGGTCATGATCGCACCGCCCTGGACGACATTGCGGCTGTTCATCATTTGCGGAGTGATTTCCAGTTCGGCATCGGCTTCTCCCGGGGCAACTCCGGTCAACTTGATTCCGCAATGGCGGCAGAAAAGGTCGTTGCTGTTGAGAAAATCTTTGAGTTTTTCGCAGTCCATTTTTTTTGTCCGGTCAAAAATTCAAGGTTCCGTTGAGGTACTCTTTGAGAATGGCATCGGCACTGCCGGAAATTCCTTTGATCACCGAAATTCCCGCTTCAAAAAGTTCCATTTCCAGTTCAGAGCTGATATTGCCGGCGATCAGAAGATCGATCTCCAGACCTATGAATTGACGGATAAGTGCCGTTTTGCCGCCCGGTGCGGTGAATACCGCTTCTCTTTCTCTGACCGAGTTGTTTTCCACTTTGAAGCAGACGAATTGTTCTGCACTTTTTTCCAATGCTCCGGAAACTGCGATAACCATTGTTGTTCCTGATTGAGTGTGATTTTTAAAAAACAGCCCGGAATATGATTCCGGACTGCCGATAAATGTTTATTTGAATGATGTTGAACTTACGCTTCACTGTGCTTGATGTCGGTCTGGCTGACCGGATCGGCCCGGTGTTCCTGGATTTTTTCCTTGAGTACGGCGCACTGGGATTCCAGCTTGTCTGCTGCTGCGTCGAACGCTTTGTAAAGGTCAAAATCGTTGGTGTTGGCAGTGAGCGTGTGATATTTGCAATTCAAAACCAGTGCTACATCAAAGTGCCCTTTGGAATATTCCATGGTGGCATTGATCCCGGTTATTTTAAGAGATGTAAAAAGATCAAATGCCTGGAGCCGGGTTTCGGTATAAGTTTTGATTGCCGGTGTAATTTCGAGTTGACGACCGATGACATTGATGAGCATATTTACCTCCTTTACTCAGGAATCGGGAACTGTTCCCGTCCCGTTTGAAACAACCGCGATCTTCACGGATGGAACTTACATGGTAAATTCCGGTCCGAGGTAGATCTCTCTGGCCTTGGGGTCATTGACCAGAAATTCACTGGGACCTTCCAGCAGCGTTTTACCCATGCACATTATGTAAGCGCGGTCAACGATTTTCAATGTGTCACGGACGCTGTGGTCGGTTATCAAAACGCCCAGATTGCGTTCTTTGAGTTTGAGAATGATCTGCTGAACATCGTGAACCGCCAGCGGATCGACACCGGCAAAAGGTTCATCCAGCATGATGAATGCCGGATTGGTGACCAGTGCCCGGGTGATTTCCAATCGGCGGCGTTCACCGCCGGAGAGAGTCATTGCTTTTTGTTTGCGCAGCCGGGTGAGTTCCAATTCTTCGAGCAGGGCATCGAGCCGTGCTTTGCGTTCTTTGCCGGAAATGGCGAGCGTTTCGAGGATCGCCATGATGTTGTCTTCAACAGTGAGCGTACGGAAGATGGATGGCTCCTGTGCCAGATATCCCATTCCGAGCCGAGCTCTTTTGTACATCGGCATGTGGGTGATATCTTCTCCGCGGAAAGTTATTTTACCGCCATCGGATCTGACCAGTCCCATGATCATGTAGAAGCTGGTGGTTTTTCCGGCTCCGTTGGGTCCGAGCAGTCCCACCACTTCTCCGGCACGGATGCAGACAGAAACATCATTGACGACGGTTCGTCCCCGATAGGTCTTTACCAGATGTTCGGCATTGACCAGAATGTTGTCGTTGTTAACTTCGCTCATATATTTTTAAGATAATTCCAAAAATTTTCTTTTGCCCGGATGTTCCGGAGTTCCTGATTATTATTATACACCGTAAAAGTTGACAGTCAAGCGGAAAATCTGCTTTTTTCAAAAATTTTTTGCAGATATCCGGGGATTTTCAGAAAAACATCTCCTTCCGGCAACCGCTCAATCCGGCTGCCTTTGTGCCGCCGGATTCTGCCATGCGTTCTTCTGAGTGATAAAATTACTGCCGGTCACTTGCATTTGCTGATTTTGTGCACTATATTATTAGAATTGTATTGTATTATTGTGACTTTTTATAAATTTTACGAAAGGAAATTGATGTTATGAAAAAGATCGCAGAAAGCGTGCTGGCTCTGATCGGCAAAGATGAATGTGCCATCAAGTCCGCAATGGTGAAAAATGACAATGGTATCGCCATTTATCCTGACTCTGTTCACAAACTGGGCAATGCCGCAGTTATGATGGGCCGGGATGATGAAAAACGTTTTATCATCGTCGTTGCCGACTGTGCCAAAGATATGCCCGGATATTTTGAGGGTGAAACGATTGCTCTCGCTGATGGCGGAGTTGCTCTCAAAGGTGATCTTACTGCTGTTAACGCCGATGCTCTGCGCAAGCATTTCCCCTGGTGCGCTCCCCGCAGTCTGCGCAATGAACGTACCACCATCGGTTGCGGCGACCGCCTCGGTCTGGCCAGTTTCGGTCATATCAAAGCTGCCCGCAAAGTTCAGGCCAAGTCGGATCGTAGCCATGTCGTTC
>JAZRNP010000078.1:0-1701 GCA_045648225.1 Victivallaceae bacterium
GGAAAAACTTTTTTTCACGAGAAAAAAAGTTTTTCCCTTCCCCCACACCCCCATCCTTTTTCAAAAAAAGCGGGGTAGTTCCGCTCCCGTTGGTCGCGAAGATGCGTGCACTTCACATCTCCTGACTCAGCGGTTGCGTAAACGGCTGCCGGAAACCATCACCCACACCGGGCGGCCTGCTCTTTCGTGCCAGACTTTCACCCGGCGGATATCCCGGGTCATAGGGATCGGAAACATTTCACTGTACCATGTTTTACCATCGGCGAGAGTAACTTTGAAATTGCGAATCGCAAAGCCTGACTCCGGTGGCACTTCGAAGGTGAATTTTTTGCGATTATCTCCGGACACAGTTACGACCGACTGAGCATCACGGAGCCCTTCGACCTTGAGAATCGGGGATTTTGCTGAAACAGAAATGATCATTTTGCCATGGTCATTGAATTTCCGTTTCAAAGCAACTCCGGCGATCCGGCTGGTTGCCTGCCGGACAGTACTTTTATCCTTGATTTCAACCACTTCAAGTTGAATCGGAGAAAATCCATCATAATGGGCAATTTTGCCGTTTTGCCGTACCTCCACGATACAGCTCAAATGATCGGTATAGGCAAAAGGCAGCATATCGATTCCAAACATAGCAGTATGGCCTTCTCCGGCGAAACTGCTCCATGGAGCGGTATAAACCTTTTTCCCGGCGGCATCTTTTAAAATGAAACGTGCTTCAAATTTGTCTGCATTTCCCGACACATCGCCAATGTAAAACTTGACAAATTCTCCGGCATTGACCATCCGGCGGTAAGATATCGCCACATCCGGAGCTGCAGCCACAACTGCCATAATTTGTCCCAATATGAACATTATCAAAAAAAACTTTTTCATAATCAGACCTTTACCCGTTTAAATCCGCAAACTAATATAGCATTACCCGATACAAAATCAATTATAAAAAAAGAAAATTTTTCAAATGCAACTTGCTTTAATACGCATGATGATGTATGTTATTTGTGTATATAATATATTGTCTTACCGAAAGGATTTTTTATGTTTGAACTTGATTTCAGCAAAGGTGACGGCCTGATTCCTGCCATCGCACAGGATCACCTGACCAACGAGGTGCTGATGCTCGCCTATATTTCCAAAGAGTCTTGGGCAGAAACTCTCAAAAGCGGTTATGCCACCTATTATTCCCGGAGCCGTAAAAAACTCTGGAAAAAAGGTGAAAGCAGCGGAAATCTTCAGAAAGTCCATCAGATTCTGGTCGATTGCGATCGGGACACGGTAATCTTTAAATCGAACAGATCGGCGGAGCCGCCTGTCACACCGGCCACCGCAGCTGCTTTTACACTGAAACTGACGGGAACAGCAGTAAAGAGCTTTCCGCACCGCTCTTTGACCCGGAAAAAGTTTACAAAGGATAAGTCATCATGTTGAAACAGCTTTTGAACAAACATTTTCCTGAATTACGCTTATTCACCGGCAGAAGCTATGCGGAATTGACCAGTTTCGGCGTGGGAAGTGCCCCGGTGCCGCTGCTTGCCGAACCGGAAACTCCGGGAGAATTGAGTGAACTGCTCAAATTTCTGCACCGCAAAAAAATCCCGGTATTCATCCTGGGAGCCGGTACCAATGTTGTCGGTTCCGACACCCCCTACCCCGGCGTAGTCATCCAAGTCGGATCGTAGCCATGTCGTTCTGTGAGCCAAG
>JAZRNP010000079.1:0-9579 GCA_045648225.1 Victivallaceae bacterium
ACTCACGGTGCGGCACTGGTGATGTACGCCGGGAAGTTCCGGGTTTTCGATGCTCCGGTTGAGAGCGATCCCAACTACTACGGCGGTCTGAAAAAACAGGATTTGACCCAGCTCGCCGGCCGGGGTTTGAGCCGTGCGGCAAAACTCTTTATCAATGTTGCTTCTGCGGCTCCCCATGCGCCGAGCAAATGGGAAAACATGGTACTTCAGGTGCGTCTCAAAACCGCCACCAGGGAATATACCGGAAATCAGAGCAATCTGCGCCAGCTTTATTTTGACAAAACGTTGAGTGTTGCGCTCAAATTTGATGATTTTTCTCTGCACGAACAGCAGTTGATCCGTTTTCTCGCCCTCAACGGCGAAGCGGAAAATTCCAACATCACCCTCAATGCCGAGCAGACTGCTGAATTTTTCCATGCGCTGCCCGGATTCCCACGTTTTCTCCGGGACGGCAGACACATCACGGTGCACCCCGACCGGGCGGAGCCGGTGCTGATCGAATCCAAAGGCAAGGTGTTCCCCGGTCTGCGGATCAATGGAGCGATCCTGCCCTTTTCCGGTGCCCGGGTAATTGCAGGTAAAGCCGGCTGCTGGATCGGCCGGGATGATGAATATTTCTTTGTCGGCGGCTGTTGCGAAACCGGATTTCTGCGGAACTTTTTCCGCGCGGTGCCCCAGATCGACAAAGGCTTTGAAAACTTTCCGCTCCCCCGGGTCGGCGGCAACGATTTTGAACCGACCCAGCGGAACGGTGCCGTACTCCTCGACGGAGTTTGGAATCCCGATGAGCACTCGGCATTTATGCTCACGATCAATTACCTCTATCATGTGCAGAACAACTGCGCTGTCTATGCTCCCGGTACCGGAGCACTCTGTACCGATGGCGACCACTTCTGGAAACGTGACCGGGAATTTGAACGCCGCTTTGAAAATGAGGTGGCCCTCTTCGGAGTTGAACTTTCTGATGACGGCGGCACCGCCCGTTTCGCAACTCTGGAAAGTGCCGCATTGTTCCTCGACCGGGCACTTCCCGGCATCATCGACCGTTATCCGGATACCGTGTTGGCTTCCCGTCTGGCCAAGCTGCTTCACGGTGCCGGCAAACTGCCGGAGATCAATCTCAGCTGCCGCTTGAATTCCCGGGCGAAAAACGGCTCATTCATCATCTCTTATTCACTGCAGCTCAACGGCCGGGAGATCGACTGGAATATCTGTCAGGATCAGTGCCGCAATATGAGCATTTTCCTCGAATCGGCCGGTATTCCGGGACGGATCCCGACCGCTTTGGGTATCTTTATGCGGGCGGTTCCGACGGTGCTGCGCAAGCTCGATGCCGCTGCCCGTACCTTTGAACTGCCCATCTGCAATGTCGAATACTACAATGCACTGACCAAGGATATTCCCGGTGCCATGCTGCCGGAACTTGCCACGTTGCTCTATACTCCGGCGGCAGCAATCGCTCCCGGAGAAGGTTTTACCTTCAACGGCGAATTGCGTCCCTATCAGGAACAGGGCGTGGCATTTCTCCAGAAACTTACCGACGGCAATCTCAATGTCCTGCTCGCTGACGAAATGGGACTGGGTAAAACCGTTCAGCTTCTGGCACTTCTGGCTTCCCGTCTGCGCAAAGGCGGTCAGCCGGCTCTCATCGTCTGTCCGGCTTCACTGGTGGCGAACTGGGAACGGGAAGCTGCCCAGTTTGTACCGGAACTGCGGGTGAGTGCCCCCTCCGGCAATACCCGGAGCAAAGTTATCGCTTCACCGGGCAAATTTGATCTGCTCATTCTCTCTTATACTGCCGCCCGTCTTTCGGTCAAAGAGCTGACCAAGATCGAATTTTCCTATCTGGTGCTGGACGAAGCCCAGCATATCAAGAACCCCGGTTCCGGAAATGCCCGCAACTGCAAAGACCTCAATGCTTTGCACCGCATCGTGCTCACCGGTACTCCGCTGGAAAACTCCTCCGAAGACCTCTGGAGCGTTATGGATTTCCTCCAGCCGGGAATGCTCGGAACTCTTCCGGCTTTCCGCAAACGCTACGCCGGCATTGCCGACAGTCCGGAACTCCAGCAGGATCTGGTCATGCGTACTTCTCCGTTTATCATGCGCCGCACCAAAAAAGAGGTCGCTGCGGATCTGCCGTCCAGATTTGAACATATCCTCTGGTGTGATTTCACTCCGGAACAGCGCAAGCTTTACGACGAAATCCTCGAAGACGGTAAAAAACGGATCTTTGCTCCCGGCGGCGACGAACGCAAATATGGTGCAGAACTTTTCGCCACGCTCCTCCGGTTGCGCCAGGTCTGCTGCCATCCCGAATTGCTCCCGGACGGTCAGGGCAACGGTATTCCCTCGGCTAAAACTGAACTGCTCGCCGAATTGCTCGCTGAAACGATCGATTCCGGTCATAAAGTACTGCTTTTCAGCCAGTTCACCTCAATGCTCCAGCTTTTGATCAAAGAGGTCGAAGCTCTGGGAATCAAATTTGAATATCTGGACGGTTCCACAAGAAACCGCCAGCAGCGGATCGATAACTTCAACAACGATCCCAATATCCAGCTTTTCCTGCTCAGCTTGAAAGCCGGCGGAACCGGTCTCAACCTCACTTCCGCAGATACTGTAGTCATCTACGACCCCTGGTGGAACCCGGCCGCCGAATTGCAGGCTGCGGACCGTTCGCACCGTATCGGACAGACCCGTCCGGTTTCCATCGGCCGTCTGGTCATGCGGAACTCCATTGAAGAAAAAATCCTCCGTCTGCAGGCACGCAAACGTGAACTTTTCTTCAACCTCGTTGAAAATCAGAGTGCCGTCAGCGGATTGTCCATCGACGATCTGCGCGCATTGTTGAATTAACTTTAATTGAAGGATTTGTGATGCAGGGGAGATGGACATCCATTCCCCTGCTGAGCAGCAACGGTCAGGCAGATTTGCCGCAGAGATTTCCAGCGGGATGCCGCCGTACACAATATTAAAAAACAACTCAACAGGTGTACATATATGCATGGATCAGTAATCTTCTGGTTGTGGAACGCTCCGCTTGAAGCGGACGAGATCCGTCGTCAAATCCGTGATATGCACAATAAACATATCGGCGGATTTTTCATCCATCCCATGCCGGTCGAATTCCGGGCGGATGACTTCCCCGGCGGTATGCCCGGATACCTCTCCGAACATTACTTCAAAATGGTGAGAGTCGCCGTCGAATGTGCCGCCGAATACGGCATGGAAGCGTGGCTCTACGACGAAGGCGGCTGGCCCAGCGGTACCCTCAACGGTGAACTTATCAAAAAATATCCGGAACTCGGCGGACGCTTCATAAACGAAAAAGGCGAAATCACTTACAGTACCAGCCGTCCGGATCTGCTCAACCCGGAAGTGACCAGGATTTTCATTGAAGAAGCCTACGAAAAATATGTTCCCTATGTCAAGGAGTATTTCGGTACGGTGATTCCGGGATTTTTCACCGATGAACCCTCTTTCGGTTCACTGAAAAGCGGTCAGCACGCCATGTTTTCTCCGGTATTTGAAAAACGCTTCAATGAGGAAAAAGGCTACGATGCCAAAGAAGCCATCCTGCGTATACTCAACGAAAACGATCCCGATGCCCGGCAGGATTACAACGAGATCTGGGTCAAACTTATTATTGAAAACTATCTTATCCCGATCAAAGAGTGGTGCAATCGCAACAATCTGCTCTTTGTCGGACACTTCAACGGCGATGATACGGTTACCAATATGCAATGGCTTCTGGGCAGCGATATCTTTTCTCTGTTCAAACAGATGGACATTCCCGGCTGTGATGCCATCTGGCGGCAGATCCATCCGCTGAAACCGGAGACCGATTATCCGCGTTTTGTCTCCTCCGCCGCAGAGAACAAGCCGACACTCAGCGAAACCTTTGCCGTCTACGGAACCGATCTTGCTCTTTCCGAAATGAAATATACTGCAGCTATGGAGTTTGTCGCCGGAATTCAGGCGGTCGCTCCCATGGCTCTGCACTATTCCAATGAAGGCGGTCGTCAAATCACTACCGTATCCAACTTTTCCGGTGCGGATCCCCGGTGGGACTTTTTCCGGCACTATGCTGATTTCAGCGTAAGGATGTCCAAAGTCTTTTACCGTACCACTCCGATCATAAAAGCCTCCGTGCCTTTCCGCCGCCGGGAACTTCAGCGCGGAGAACTGGATGGACAGCAGTACAATGATGAACTTTTCCGGCAGGGGCTCGCCCTTGCAGCCCGTCAGATAACTTATGATTACCAGTCGGACGTGCCGGAATTTACCGGAAATATCGTGCCGGATATTGAAGTTGTTTCCCCGACGCCCGCATTGCGGACCCGCCATTTGAAATCCCCCCGGGGTGAACGGCGGATCATGGTCAATGCCGGATTGGATACGATCTCATTCAAATTCATGGCTCCGGATGGATTCAATGCCTGGTATGATCCGTCAAACGGCAAACATTGGGCCGCAATTCCGGATCAGGAAAATCTGCTCTCCTGCGAATTGCCTTTTGCCGGATGTCTGGTGCTGTTGACGATCCCGGGGAAATCTGCTGCGTCAATTCCGGCAGATGCCAGCAAAGAAGCGGCAAAGGTGGATTTCAAATTTGAAAAAATCGTCCGGCAGATCAAAGCTTCTCATGCCGGCTTGGTCGAAGTCACCCCGGATGAAGAGTGCGGAAAACACTTCTGCGGTACCAAACGTTATGCGGCGGTCATGGAAGCTGACACTGGCACTTCAGCGCAGCTGCAGCTGCCCGGAGCTTTGCGGGCAATGTGCAGCCTCAAAGTCAACGGGATCGACGCCGGAGAAAGGGTCTGGCCACCCTATTGCTGGGATATTGAACTGCAAAAGGGCAGCAACCGTATCGAGCTGGATATCACCGGAACTCCGGATGCAGCAATGACCGCTCCTGAACACGCCGCTTATCTCCGTGAAAACAATTTCGACAATGTCTATTGGCAGCGTTGTCTGCAGTTTGAGAAACTTTTCCCAAATGAAAATCCGTTGGATAACGCAGTGATCGTCCGGTAAGACGGACGACCGGAAGGTGGTGCCGCTTTTTTGAGTAAAAAAGCGGCAATTTTCAAAAATTGTGTTTTACTGCGGGCCCCAGGTCGGTCAGTTTCTGTTCAGCGATGGTGCGGTCATCGAATATCCACATCCGGCACTGCGGCACATCCGGGGCCATTTGATCGTAGATCATATACAATCCGGCTTTGGCCAGCAGCGGAGCAAGCCACCCGTTGCAATGATCGCAATATTTAGAACAGGCACCGGCATCGTTGTCAAGAGCCTTGGAGAGACTGGGGCATTTCCGCATAAAAAATGTCAATTCATGCTCTTTGAAATCCAGATCGAGTTCGCAATTTTCCTCTTTACGGATTTTCACATAGTAATCGTAAACACCTTGCAACCCGTGTTTTTTGAACAGTTCAAGACAGTGAAACTCCTGATGCGAACTGATATGGAGATAGTACTTTTCCAGATCGCCTTTTTCATCAAGAAATTTGAATACTTCATTGTAAAAACGGACAAAATGATCACTCGGAATCATGATTTATTCTCCCTTTTTAAAGGTTTGAATGCAGTGGCCTTCGTCGATGATTTCCAATGAAGAACTCCATGGGGTGTTTTCGCATATGCCCTGATTGACACATTCCGTCTGTAAACAGCAATATGGGGAAACCGGCATTCCAAGTTTTTTCAAATGGGCGATGGCCGGGCACTGAAAAACTTCCAAAATGATCTCATCATCTTTGACACTAAGCTGATATTTGCCGCTTTCGCGGTAAAAGAACCAGTTGAGATGTTCTATCAACTCTGAAGCATCACCTTTTGTCAATTTGTCATGAATGGATCTGTAAACATCTCTCCCGGTTTTCCGGAGAATCTCTTTCAGTGCCTCAACGCCGTAATTTCCGGCAATGTAATCCAGTGTGGTGTTAGTCGTGCCGTGAAAATCCTTGTGCAGTTCATTGTTTTCCTGATAACGCAGCATGAGTTACTCCTTTATATGGTGCAATTCTTTATAACGGTTCCACATCCAGGGAGATACGCACATTTCCTCCAACGGCGGCAGCACGATTTTTCCGACTTCAGAAATCATATCGGCAGTCAGCGGCGGCATCTGGGAAATACGCAGATTTTCCCGGAGCTGCTCAAGGGTTTCCACTCCGGTGAGCACACTTTTGCTTCCGGATTTGGCAAAGAGATAACGCAAAGCAAGTTCTGCCATGGGAACTCCGAGAGCTTCCAGCTGTTTCCGGCGTTCAGCAACTTCGCTGATAAAAATTTTCTCCATCGGCATCAGCAGCATTCCCTGCAAATATGCCCCCCGGATAAAGCAGTGCTGATGGTCGCTGAAACGGTGATCGAAACGGTGATCCAGCAGACTGCAGGGAATTTGCAGACAATCGGCATTTATTCCATCATCTTTATGAGCAAGAGTATTGAGAGAGATCCCGGCATACTCTATCAGTCCTTTGTCTTTCATGGAGTTGAGAATATCCAAATATATTCCGTCCTCTTCGATATGAATAAGGGCGGCGGCAATGACTTCAGTGCGCAAACGTTGAAGAGAAAGTTTCAGCGAATTCTCAATAAACTTTTCCGGATCGCAATTTTCCGGAACTTTGGGGATCTTGGTCACGACTTTGAATTTACCGGAAAGTTTCAATTCGGCAAGCGTTTTACCGATGACCGCTTCACTGTCGCCATATTCAGGAGCAGTATCCAGTGCATTTACTCCGTTGTCAAAGGCTTCGGACAAAATCTGCCTCACAATTTCCGGAGTGGGTTTCCCGGCGGTGTTGGCCACACCGTAATTCATTCCGAACTGTACCGTCCCCAGCATGAGTTTGGAAAAATTCATATTGCTGAATATCCTCCGTCAATAACCAGATTGTGCCCGGTGACAAAATTGGATGCACCACTTGCCAGATAGACAATACCGCCTTTGAGATCTTCATAGCCGCAGCATCTGCCCAGCAGCGTGCGGCTGCTGTGCTGACGGTGAAAACGGTTGCGTTCACCGTCCTGTGGTTCCAGACCGATCAGAGAAACACTGTTGACCCGGATATTGTATTTGCCCAGCACGCTCGCCGCCCAACGGGTGAAATTGAGCATCCCGCCCTTTTCGTAATGATATGCCGGACTGGGCCATTCGATGCCGTCGGTCTGCATATTGGTATTTTTATAATTGGCGTGATCGAGTCCCAGCATTCCCATATATGAACCGATATTGATAATGGAACCGCCATGCTCTTTCATCGCCTCCGCCGCCAGCCGGGTCAGCAGAAAAAGTGCAGAAGCATTGGCGCGCAGACTGCGATCGAAATCCGCCATCGGCAGATCCCATCTGGCAAGAGCGGTACGGGCAACGGCATTGTTGACCAGAATATCCAACCGGCCGGATTCCCGGAGGATCTGTGAAACGACCCGGTGGATGTCATCCTCTTTTTCCAGATCCATTTCAATTGTTTTCATGCCCGGATAAGCACTGGCAAAAGCGGATAATTTTTCCAGATTCCGGGAAGCGATATAGACTTCAGCACCGGCTTCATACAAAGCTTCGGCACACTGGGCACCATACCCTTTACGATCACCGGCTCCGGTAACCAGAGCGACCTTGCCGGTAAGAGAAAACATTTCCAATACCTTCATGATCAATCCAGTTCCGCTTTGAACCCGGCAAGGCAGTTCTCGATCCGCGCCTTGGCAGCATCGGTGAGCGAATCCATCTCCTGAGCGATGGTAAACGGTGAAGCGATCAGTCCGAGTTTCATCAGGGCATATTTCTGACCGTTCCAGACATTGGCGAGGTCGATGCCGTAGACACCGTGGAAAAGTTTTATCATCCGGTTCTGAGCGGCAACGGCACCGGGAATATCGCCTTTGTCAACGCAGGATGCGAGAGTTTTCATCATCTTGGAACAAAGCGCACCCATACCGCAGATCATACCGTCGCATCCGGCGATAAGTGCTTCATCGGCGGCCCACTCCTGACCTTCAAAAAAGAGGGTGTTCAGCTGCTGTTCCTCCCGGAGGATGAGCAGTTCCCGCCGGAGCCACATATTGGAAGAGGAATTTTTGATACCTTTCAAATTGGGATGGCGCATAATGGTTTCAAACTGACCGAGCGAAAGATTGATGCCGTTATTGGGCGGACAATGGTAATAGTAGACCGGTTTTTCGGCGGCATCCAGCACGGACAGGATCGATTTTACCGGATCGAGAGCAGAGGTTTTGCCGGGAAGCATGAAAACATAAGCATCGACATCATACCGGGCATAATCTTTCATGATCTCAAGAGAAAGCGGCAAACTTGTGGCATTGATACCGGCGAGCAGTTCCATGCGATGTTTGACGCAATCGACTGCGATCTCCACCGCTTCAGCTTTAAAATCATTGGAGAAACTGCCCCATTCACCCATGGAACCAAAGAGGAACACGCCGTCGATACCGTGGTTGATGTTGCGTTCCAGAATATTTTTCAATCCGGTTTTATCCAATTTGCCATTTTCCAGCAACGGAGTAACAGTTGCACTTATAACTTTTTTCATATTTAACCTTTCCTTTACAATTTGATTTTTCATTCAAGCGACCATGGAGTTCCGACCGGGTTGCAGCAGGGAGATTCCGGGTCGAAGATATTCAAAGTACGGAAAATGAGTTTTGCCATTTCCAGATGACCTTTGCCGCCGGGGTGAATGGCTTCCCCCTGCCAGAGTTTCAAAGTTTTTTCATCGGGAATATTGTCGTTCCAATATTTATTGTGATCGATCAGAATGACCGATTCAGCGGCGGCAACATCCCGGATGCACTGATTGTACTCCTGCCATTTTTCATAGCGGATCATATACTCCTCTTTTTCCGGTACCGGAAGGATCTTCCCGTAGGTCTGCAATACCGGAATTGCGCCGTCAGAACGCACCCGGCGCACCAATTCGACGAGATTATTCTGGAATTGTTCCGTACTTTTCAACCTGATTATATCGTTTCCTCCGATGATGATCAGTACTGCATCCGGATTGAAGCGGCGCACCCGCCACTCATAAAATTCCGGTTCCAGCAGCTGAATGGTACTCTGTCCGCTGATCGCAGTATTGATGACCACATCATAAAGAAAACGCATTTCCCAACGCACTCTTTCGGCGAAAATTTCCGGAAATGCCCGGAACCCCCGGGTGTGCGCCGCCCCGTGAGTGGCAGAATCCCCATAAAAAATCCACGTCCACGGTGCTGAAGCTTTGGAGCCGAGGTGCTGTGAAATCTTTTCCAAATCAAGTTGTGATGGTGTCATATTTTTATGGTCCGTATTTTGGTTTCATGCAAGGTGCTGGTACAATCCGGTTCACCGCCGCAACAGTACCCCAGATGCAATAAATCGCCGTTGAAAAACATGGCGATATAACAGTAACCGTGATCGGGGGCATCTTCCAAAATGCGGTGGTTTTCCCAGGTGGTTCCCTCGTCGGAACTTTCGGCAATGACCAGCGGGGTGCGGGACCATTTCGCAGCGGTACTGCGCACACTGCGGAGCGGACCGTGGTCGTTCCTGACGGCCTAAAG
>JAZRNP010000080.1:0-3249 GCA_045648225.1 Victivallaceae bacterium
CAATCTCTAGGCAAGTCTGCAGTCGTCAGCTTCCGGCTTCATTGTATTACGCCGTGACAAGCAGTCGAGGACACGAGTACACCCTGTCCCGGCGTAGCTTTAGCGAAGACGGATCCTTCGCTGCCGCTTTGACTTACCGTCGACCTTGCCGCACGATCCATCCGCCGTTTAGATCGTGCGATATTGCGAACAATGTTTGTTGGTGGTGCGGCGCAAGCGCACGCACAGCATGCGGCCGCATATGCAGTGCCCAAGGCGCGAGCAAACGATATTTATGGGAAGTTTTGGGAAATTTTGAGAGGTATTGGGAGTTTTTGGGAGTAGAGCAGATCTGTTTTGTTGTCGGCAGAGGGCACACTGCATACTGCATACCGGACCGCTTATCCGTCACGCTATTTGCAAAATCAAAAAACTCTGTTTTTATTGTCGGCAAAGGGCGCACAGCATACCATCTCACGCCAACTTAAAATTCCCAGTCTTCTTAAAACTCCTGGTATTCCCAGCCAAAGAGCCAATCCCCAGTGCCGCCGTTTGCATTTTGTCGGACAGTTCGGACAAAGTATTCTCCCCAATTCCCCCTTGATCCGGACACAAAAAAAACTGCGGCAATTTTGCCGCAGTTTCTATAAGCAACAGATTTTACGCAAACTTATTTGAAAAGTCTGGTCGCAGAATCAAAGAGATTTTTGCCGCCGTCCATCACCTTTTTGCCGGTGCCAACTCCGCTGTCGAAAACCTTTTTGCCGGCATTGATTCCGGAATCTACACCGCTTTTCAGCGTTTCTCCGGCTTCCGCTCCGGCGGAAATAACCAACGCTCCGGCATTGAAGCAGGTCTGGCAGAACTCTTCAAAACTGGTTGCCCATTCGTCAAGTTTGATCACCAGCGGCGTCTTTTCATCCGACGGGGCAATGCGCAGATCGGTCTTGGAATAGCTGATCGGCATTCCAAGGTTGGCATGGCTGAGGTCATGGACCAGAGAGAGTTTTACTGCAACATCGATGTTTTGGAAAAGTAATCCCGGTTGAACCTGATTACCCTCTTCCGGAGTTTCGGGAACTTCATCTGCATCATCGTCGTCATCATCTTTTTTCGGCGGAAAACGCCGTTTGAGATTTCCGGTCAGGGTCGTGACGTTGAATTTGCTCTGGCGGTTGAATTCCGCATTGAAATTCAAATTGGAGACCTGGATATCTTCGATCACGATCTCTTTGGTAAAAAGTGATGCAATATCGATGTCGGCATGGAAATTTTCCATTTCGAGCATATCAGGTTCATCAAAACCGGCCGGGTTGCCGATGCGCAGACCTTTGATGGTTGCACTTCCTTTAAAGAGCGAGGTGTCAAATTCATCGATCGCAATATCCACCCCGGTCACCCAGGAGCCGATCGAGGTCACGCTGAATTTGATTACCGGATCACGGAAAATCACCAGCAGCAATATCACCGCTGCGATGGAACCGAAGACCCATGCGCAGATTTTCAATATCTTTTTACCGGTGGAAAGCTTCTTTTTTTCTGCTTTTTCAGGAGATTTATCCTTTTCTGTGTCCTTGCGGGACTTATCCTTTTTTCCCATTTTCAGAACCTTGCTTTTCAGTGTTTCAAATACTTTTCGGCGAGTTTTTCCAAAGCTGCACTCTGCTTGTCCGAGAGTGATTTTTTGTCTGCATAATGCCGGGCCAGCGACTGGAAAAATTTCTTGTCGTCAAAAGTGAAACGGCCTTTTTTCTCTGCGGGGGCCCATTCGGTAACGTTGTTCAAGGCGGCGATGATTTCTCCCAGCTGAGCCGGAGTTTTCCGGACGGGAGTACCTTCCGGAGAGTTTTCGCCGGATTCCTCTGCGATCTGCAGCAACTCAAAGACCTTGGCCTTGTCGGTCAGCTGATCCTGATATTTTACCGCCATGCGCTTGAGGGCCGCGAGCTGTTTTTCCGAGAGCACGGAACCGGATTCCGATTGCTTTTTCAGTGATTTGAAGAATTTTTCCTCGTTGAAAGAGCTCTTTTTAGTGGAACGGGGTACCGCAAATTCCACGTTGGCAAATGCCGCAAAGACCGGAGCATAGCCGTCGCCTTCCGGGGCAGGGGGGCGGTTTTTCAGCTGTTCAGCTTTTTCCTGACCGGCCTTGACCGCTTCGTCCAGAACATATTTCAACTCTCCGGAAACCTTGCTCAAATCGATCTGATCGATATATCTGGCTGCAAGAACTGCGAGGGCCTGATATTGTTTTTCGCTCAATTTGGAGCTCTTCTCAAATTTATCTTTGATGGAAGCGACAAATTTCCGGTCGTCGAACTTACGGCTGCCGGTTTTTTTCGGTTCAGCAAAGGTGATATTGTCGAACAGCGCAATGATCTCCTGCGCCTTTTCCGGGGCAGGGGCTCCGCTATCCTTGGCGGTGTTGACCCAGACGGCAAAGCTGGCATAGAAATTGGTCATCAATTCGACCCAGTTCAAGCTGCCGGCTTCCACATCGTCAAGTTTCTGCTCCATCTGAGCGGTGAAGCCGATGTCAAAGAGTTCCGGAAGTTTTTCCACCAGGAAGTCATTGACTGTGAAACCGAGTTCCGTCGGCACCAGTTTGCCCTGTTCCCGTTTGACATAATCCCGATCCTGAATGGTGCGGAGGATCGTTGCATAGGTCGAAGGACGACCGATACCGTTCTCCTCCAGCTGCTTGATAAGCGAAGCTTCGGTAAAGCGCGGCGGCGGTTCGGTGAATTTCTGTTCCCGGTCAAATTTGTTGATCGCCAGGACGGCTCCTTTGGGGAGTTCACGCAAAATGTCCGGACGGCACTCCTCTTTTTCATTATTTTTGGCCGCATCTCCGGCCAGCGTCAGGAAGCCCGGAAAGGTGGTCACTGTCGCATTGGCACGGAAAAGATAACTGTTTCCATCGCTGCCGTTGATATTTACATCGACCGTCAGCAGTTCCTGTTTGGCCGGAACCATCTGGCTGGCAACGAAGCGTTTCCAGATCATCGTGTAAAGCTTAAGCTGCTGGGGATCAAGGTAGGGAGCCAGCTGTTCCGGTGTGCGCCGGACGTCGGTGGGACGGATGGCTTCATGGGCCTCTTGAGCAGCGGCTTTATTCTTGTAGACATTGAATTTTTCCGGAGCATATTCCGCTCCGTAACGGCTGACGATAAATTCCTTTGCTGCGATCTGCGCTTCTTTTGCGATCGTGACCGAGTCCGTACGCATATAGGTTATCAAACCGACCGATTCTCCGGTACCGATCTCCAC
>JAZRNP010000081.1:0-5852 GCA_045648225.1 Victivallaceae bacterium
GTCGATCTCTTTGATAATGACCTGCGGTTTTCCGACTGCAAGTTCGTATCCTTCCCGGCGCATGGTTTCGATCAGGATGGCCAGATGCAGCACGCCGCGGCCGGAAACTTTGAAAGCATCTCCGCTTATCTCTTCGACCCGCAGTGCGACATCCCGTTCCACTTCATTGAACAGACGTTCACGCAGCTGCCGGGAGCTGACAAATTTTCCCTCTTTGCCGAAAAACGGAGAATCGTTGATGCGGAAGGTCATGGAGATCGTCGGTTCATCGATGGCGATTTCGGGCATTGCTTCCGGGTGTTCGGCATCGCAGATGGTGTCGGAAATATCAATGTCGGTGATTCCCACAATGGCGCAGAGGTCGCCGCACTGGACCTGATCGGTCTCTTTTCTGCCCAGTCCTTCAAAGGTGAACAGCTGCTTGACTTGAGCCGGAAAGGTTCTGCCGTCCCGCTTGATCAGGGTCATCGGACGCTTGAGGTCAAGCGTCCCCCGGTAGACCCGGCCGATACCGATACGACCGACGAATGTTGAGTAATCCAGCGTGGCGATCTGCAGCTGAACCGGGCCTTCCCGATGGGGCGGCGGCGGCACAAAGTCGACCATCGCATCCAGCAGCGGAGTGATATCTCCAGGAGTGTCATCCAGTTCTTTGATTGCCCAGCCGTCCCGGCCGGAGGCGAAAAGGGTCGGGAATTCCAGCTGTTCGTCGCTGGCATCGAGTTCACAAAAGAGATCGAAAACTTTATTCTGGATCTCCAGCGGACGGGCATCGGGTTTGTCCAATTTATTGATCACCACGACCGGGCGCAAATTGAGTTCCAGAGCCTTTTCCAGCACAAAGCGGGTCTGGGGCATGGGTCCTTCTGCGGCATCGACCAGCAGCAGCACGCCGTCGGCGAGTTTGAGCACCCGTTCGACCTGACCGCCGAAGTCACTGTGTCCCGGGGTATCCAACAGGTTTATTTTGATGCCCTTGTACTGAATGCTGATATTTTTTGCCAGAATGGTGATTCCCCGTTCCCGTTCCAGATCGTTGCTGTCCAGAAAGCACTCTTCGACAACTTCGTTGTCCCGGAAAAGTTTGGCCTGACGGGAAATCTGATCGACCAGAGTGGTTTTGCCGTGGTCGACATGGGCGATGATTGCGATGTTTCTTATTTCCTGCATCTTTGTAAATTCCATATAATTAAAAATGTTATCCTGATAATATAGCACAAAAATTGAGTTTTTTCAATTGAGTTTTTGGGAAAAAAGACTGACGGCACGCCTCGTTGAGCATTTTTGCGCCTTGCTCAACGATCATCGTGCCGGGTGGATCGGACCGGTTTTGCAAATAACGTTGTCTGGAGTGGCGCCGGGCGCTGTGATGCTGCCGCATATGCAGTGTCCAAGGTGGAGCAAGTGATGCTCATGGGAATTTTGGGATTTTTTGAGAGTTGTTGAGAGATTTTGGGAGTGAGGTCTCTCCGTTCTGTTGCCGGCCCGGGCACACTGCATGCCGGCCATCGCTACTCTCAAAACCTCTCAAAATTTCCCAAACTCTACCACTCACTGCGCCAGCTAGCTGCAGCGTTCTTTTGTTGCAAAAAAAATTTATATATTTTATTGATAAGGTGTTGACAACGATAAAAAAATGTGCTAAAATATAGGAAAGTTAACTTTTGAACACAGTTTTGAAAGGTGAAGTTATGAAATCTGCCGTTTCCAAACCGCATCCGCATGCGGATGTAAAGCACCAGTGCTTTACATTGATTGAACTCCTCGTTGTCATTGCCATTATTGCAATCCTTGCGGCAATATTGCTCCCGGCATTGCAGAAAGCCCGCCAGCGGGGAATGAGTGCCAATTGTCAGAGTCATCAGAAACAGATGGGAATCGCACTGCTGTCTTATGGCGATTGCTTTGACGGATGGTGGCCGCGCCAAACCGGCGGCAGTTATTTCTGGTACGGTCTTCGTGCCTGGTTTCCAAATTATCCGATTGACAAGACCGGAGCTCCCAGCGTTTCTTCTAAAATTCCCGGAACCAAGGTGGATGGCGGCCGTGAGCAGCAGATGCGTAATGCTCCGTTGTTTTATTGCCCGCAGCGGACATCAAATTTCCGGGCAAGTAAAGTTATTACAGAGATCTATTATGTTCCGCCGGGTTGGGGTGACCTTTTCGGCGGCATGACTAAATTTACCAAAGTCTTCAATCCGGGAAAGAAGTTCATGCTGCTTGAAACTTTTAAACCTGAGGGATCAGGAGGACGGTCATCGCTCTTCCCCCGGCACTCCACTTCTGCGTTTGTCCATGCCAAAAAAGGTAACGTGCTGCATTTTGATGGTCATGTCGAAGCCTATCCGCTTGCTATACCCTATTTTCAGCCGTCAACTTCGACGACCGATCATGCTAAATTCCATTATCATTGGAAGCCGGGATGCCGAACCACTCTGGAATACGGCAAATGCAATGATAAAATTACCGGATGATCGTCCGGCAACCGATTTTTATCTGGGGGTGACAGTATTGAATCTGTCACCTCTTTTTTTATGTAATGATGGGATTTTTTTGCGATTGTATTGAATTGAAAAAGTTATATATTTTACGGATCGAGGGTTGACAAAAATAAAAAAATGTGGTAATGTATAAGAATGTTAACTTTTGAACATCGTTTTGAAAGGTGAAGTTATGAAATCTGCAGTATCACAACGGCATCCGTATACGGATGTAAAGCATTCCTGCTTTACATTGATAGAACTCCTGGTTGTTATTGCCATTATTGCAATCCTCGCAGCAATATTGCTTCCGTCATTGCAGATGGCCCGTCATCGCGGTATGAGTGCTCAGTGTCAGAGTAATTTGAGGCAGCTTGGTAATACTCTGGCGCAGTATTCAGTCTCTTATGATGACTGGTTCCCCACCGGGCACGGCGGTTCCGGTTTCTGGTATGGTAT
The DNA here is from genome assembly GCA_045648225.1 of Victivallaceae bacterium. Classification (GTDB taxonomy): domain Bacteria; phylum Verrucomicrobiota; class Lentisphaeria; order Victivallales; family Victivallaceae; genus UBA1784. Next base: position 2,940 of record JAZRNP010000081.1, read on the forward strand.
CCGGGCGTGGTTTCCCACCTATGGTATCGGTGCCAGCGGTACTCCTCCGGTCTCAGATAAACTTCCTGATGGCACCAGACCGAAAACTGATTACGAGAAGCGAGAACAGCAGATTATCAATGCACCGTTGTTTTACTGTCCGCAGCGATCTACAAATAAACGGTATGCTAATCAGGGCGCAGCGCGCACGGAGATTTATTATGTCACTCCTTCATGGTATAAGCACTATCAGAGTGTACAACCCAAGTTCAACAAAGTCTATGCTCCCGGCCGGAAGTTTATGTTGCTTGAAGTGTTTTTCAGCGGCGGTGGCGGTGCTGTAACTTTGCCGCGTTATCCTGACAATGCCTTTGTCCATGCCGGCACCAACAATGTTTTGCATTTTGATGGTCATGTGGAAGGATACAAGGCTACGCCGCCTTATTTCAAAATACAGGATGGTAATAATCACGGACATTTTCACTATCATTGGCAGCCGTATTGCAGACGAACGATTCCGTACAACGGTAAAAATTGCACACTTCACTAGTTATAATTGATGTTATTTGAGATGAAAAAGTTTATTTTATTGACAGTTGTTTTATTGACGGTATCTTTGTTTGCGGCTTCCAAAAAGGGGGCGGCTTGTTTTACTTTTGACGATTATCACGGCAAAAATTGGCTCAAGGCGGATGCGTTGTTCAAAAAGTACAACGCTCATGCCACCTTTTTTGTGGTGGGAACTATTACCCCGGCAAAATTGGAAGTGATGAAAAAACTTCAAGCTGCCGGTCATTCCGTCGGATTGCACGGCGTAAATCACCGGGATGCCTCCAGATTCATCGCCCGCTACGGCGAAAAATGGTATTGGGAAAACGAAGTCCGTCCCCAGCTGGATGTATGCTTGAAAAATGGTTTGGTCATCCGCAGTTTTGCTTACCCCAACAACCGTCATGACGAACGCAGTGACAAATTGATGTTTCAGCACTTCGATTATCTGCGTGCCGGAAACGGTCCTGCCCGAAAAATTCTCTATTATCCGGAGGTCAAAGAAAAAATGGTTCTCGGCGGCGGTGGAATCGGTGTTTTTTATAAAAGCGATCTCAATGAGTTGAAATCACGGCTCGCTCATGCGGCAAAAACCGGTACGGTAGTTGTCTTTTTTTCGCATAATATCGCCCCGAATGCCAAACATATCCATATGCCGACCGAAACGCTTGAGGCTCTGCTTGCCTATGCTGCTGAACTCAAATTGCCGGTGATCGGCTTCAATCAGCTCAGCAGCCGATAATCGGAGCGCATTATGATCCGGCGTTTTATTCAATTTTACCGTCCTTATCGCGCACTGTTTTTTCTGGATATGTTCTGCGTGGTCATCGCCGGTGCGATCGACCTGATTTTTCCGCAGCTTCTGAAAGTTCTGACCAATACCGTGTTCCGGCAGAGTCCGGAGGAGATATTGAAGAAACTCTGGTGGATCGCCGGAGGCCTGGCGGCGATGTATGTACTGCGTTATGTCTGTAATTACATCGTCGGAGCTTGGGGGCATATCATGGGCGCAAAAATGGAAAGCGATATGCGCCGCAAACTTTTTCAGCAGTACCAGAAGCTCTCTTTTTCCTATTACGACAACCACAATACCGGAGAAATGATCTCCCGGCTGGTCAACGATCTTTTTGATATTACAGAGGTCGCTCACCACGGTCCGGAAACTTTACTCATGTCCGGCGTGAAAATCATTGGTGCATTTGTTTTTCTGCTGCTGATCGATTTCCGCTTGACCCTGATCCTCTTTGCGGTGACCGTTGTAATGGGCGGATTCACCTTTTACCAGAATCGCAAACTGCGCCGGGTCTTTACTGACAACCGCAAAAAGATTGCCGAGATCAATTCCGAAGTCATGGATTCTCTCGCCGGTATCCGGGTGGTCAAAAGTTTCAGCAATGAAGAGTTCGAAAATTGTAAATTTGAACGCTGCAACAACCGTTTTCTTGATTCCAAAAAATCCAGTTACCGGGCGTTGGGGCTGCTCCACTCCGGAAACTCGTTTTTTGAGGGATTGCTTTATATCGTCATCCTCGCCGGGGGAGGGTATCTGGTTGCAGTCAACTCCATGGCTCCGGAAGCTCTGGCGATCTACGCTCTCTATGTCGGGATTTTTCTCCATCCGTTGAATATGCTTCTGCACTTTACTGAACAGTTCCAGCGCGGCTATACCGGATTCAAACGTTTTGATGAAATTATGAGTATCACTCCGGAAATTCAGGATGCGCCCGATGCCGTGGAAATTGCCGACTTCAAAGGAGTGGTCAATTATGATCATGTGAGCTTCTCCTACGAAAACAATATTCCCGTACTCAAAGATGTGAGTTTGCAGCTGCGGCCGGGGAAGACCGTGGCTCTGGTCGGAGTTTCCGGCGGCGGAAAAAGCACCATCTGTGCGCTGCTTCCCCGCTTTTACGATGTGAATGAGGGGGCGATTACTGTTGACAATGTTGATGTGCGCAAACTGAAACTGGATTTTCTGCGGCGGCACATCGGTATCGTTCAGCAGGATATTTATATGTTCAACGGTACGGTGAAAGAGAATATCGCTTACGGCAGGCCCGGAGCTTCTGACGAAGAGGTCATCGAAGCTGCCAGAAAAGCTCATATCCACGATTTTATCATGACGCTGCCTGACGGTTATGATTCGCTGGTCGGTGAACGTGGCGTGCGCTTGTCCGGAGGACAGAAACAGCGTATCAGTATCGCCCGGGTATTTCTCAAAGATCCGGAGATCCTCATCCTTGACGAAGCTACCAGTGCTCTGGATAATGAAAGTGAACGCAAGATCCAGCAGGCTCTGGCTGAACTTTCCGTCGGTCGGGCAACATTGGTTATCGCTCACCGCCTTTCCACCGTGAGAAGTCGGAGGCCAAGCGGTCTTAGGAA
>JAZRNP010000082.1:0-3955 GCA_045648225.1 Victivallaceae bacterium
TTTCATGTATGTTTTTGCCGAACCCGGCGGTATCGGCGGCAGCGGTTCGCTCCCGGAATTTTACGGCGAACCCCGGTTGAAACGTACTCCCGCCGAAGAGGAACGGCTCAAGCACTTCAAACGCATCGTTCTCAACTTCGGCAAAGCGTTCCGCAAACTTTTCCCGGGACAGAAAATTCTTCTCCCCTGGGGACAGCCCACCTTTGCCATACCTTTCCTCGAAGATCCCGAAACCCGGGATTACATCGACGGATACGGTCTTGATATCGGTTTCTTTGACCGTATGCCGGAGATGCAGTTCCACGGCAGCACCCTCCACGGAGTGTGGCAGTTTATGCACTATTGGAAAAAGTACAAAAAGGAAAAACCGCTGATCGTTACGGTGGAAGGCCCCTGTATCGGCGGCGTAAAAGAAGGTGCCCTCACTGCCGAACAGCACGCCGCACACAGCATCCGTATAATGCTCATTCTGTCCACTTATGGTATCAACCGTTTCTTCAGTACCATCGGTGCCGGCCCCTCCAATTCCTCCTATTGGGGAGAACAGCACTATGCAGGCGGCGGCAGTACCCGTCACAAAAATGATCCCTATCTCATCGTCGGAGCTCAGGCGACTTTGATCCGGCATATGCGCTATATGGAATTTGTCAAATGGATCCCGACCGGCAGTCTCTCTACTTACTGCATTCAGTACAAAGATTCCCGTAACGGAGCGATTATGTATGCCATCTGGACGGTGCGCGGCAAACGGGAAGTGCAGATGAAGTTCACCCGGGCATTTGATATCATGGATAATCCGATCAAAAAGCTGGTCGCATCCCAGATGCCGATCTTTGTCTACAGCAAAAGTGAAGATATCAAATTCGGCATTCCGGACAACAGCGATATCAAGTTGGGAAGCAATCTGCTCAAGCTCGGCAATGCCAAAGATATCTTTACCCGTCAGATCACTGATACTGATCTTGAATATACCGATTCTTCGCCCGGCAGCATCCGCCGTTTCCCGGCGACGATGGAGCTGAAAAAGAGTTCAGAGGGATTGGAGATCACTCTGCCGCCGCAGAAGACCGACCGTGGGATCATGCCCTACTACACAACACTTGTTCCGGAGAAACCGATCAGGATTCCCGGCAAAGGACGTTATATCACCATGGAAGTCAATGCCGCTTCCGATTGGGGACGGATCGTTTATGTCCTCCGGGACGCCAAGGGCGAAAAATGGGTGAGTGTCGGTCAGCGGCGTTCCTATAACTGCGATGATACTCCCAATGACAGTTTCTTCAACTTTGATGGCAAGCGGTTGATCCGTTTTGAATTGCCTTCGCATTTGTATTGGGATCGATTCCGGGAACGCGGAACCACCTGGTGGGGGTCCAGCAACGGTGACGGATTTGTCGATCTGCCTTTGTCGATCGAAAAGATTTTTGTCGAACGCCGCAATAAAGCCATGTATCTCAATGATCTGGTAAAAGTTGACAATCCGGCGGTGACTCTGGGTGATCTCTATATCGAATATGCCGATAAGGCCGATATGAATACCATTGATCAGCGTACCATGCCCAAACCTCCGGCTGTGGCAAAAGCCTTTAATCCCATCGCCATGATGATGAACAATCCCCTGCCGCCCTCGGAGATCGAAAAAGTCACTGATCCGATCTATCACTATGACGGTACACGGGGAGATTTCCATTTCAAAGAGATGCCCGGTGCTGTTGCTTATGACATCTGGCTCAGTCGGACTCCGGATGGTGCAAACGCGCTCTGTCTCGGCAAAAATCTCAAGAAATCCGGCGCATTGGTCAAGGGATTTATTGCCCATGTCGACTTCTACGCCTTTGTGGTTTACCGGGATAAAAACGGAAATACCTCCAGGCCGTCGGCTCCTTTCAAGCTGAATATGCAGGATAAGTTCGCGGAGAAATAAGCGGCGGCACCTCGCGGGCAATCTCTTGTCAAGTCGGCGGAAAGTGGAACAAGTGTTGCTCATGGGAGCTTTGGGATTTTTTGAGAGGTATTGAGAGATTTTGGGAGTGAGGTCTCTCTATTTTGTTGTCGGCACCGGGATCACGGCATACCAACCATCGTCCCACTCAAATCCTCTCAAAACTTCCCATCCTCTCCCACAACCTCCCATCCAAAGCGCCAACAGGTCTTTACTCCTGCGGGCAGGTGGTCGTGCTGTCTTTGAAACTGCGGGGATTGGGAATTTTGCGTTCCACGATCAGGGGGGCTCCGGTGTTGCCGAAACTCTCCTCCGGATAGATTTCGATCCGGCATTCGCATCCCGGAGTGATATCTTCGCCGGGCAGTTTGAATACCTGCTGTTTTCCGGCGATTCCAGGTATCCGGTAAAAGTCGGAAATATAACGCACTTCCCGTTTCAAAACATAATTGTCATCGGTTTTTTCGTAGATTTTCACATTGTAAAAATGGGTGAAATCATCGTGTTCTGCCGGGTCAAAGATCAGGTAAAGAAATCCGAAGTCATAACGGATGACCCCATGGGCACCGGCCGGAAATTCCGGAGCTTTCCGGAGGTTTTTCCGTTCGGCAGTGTAGACGGCATTTTCCGGATGGTAAGGTATCGGACACTTCCAGACCCGATCCGGCTTGATTTCAGAACCATCTTCGACATTGTAGCGGTGGATTTCGTAATGATCCGGATATATTTCCAGCATCATCGCCCGGAGAGCTTCCCGGGCGAAGGGGACGATCACGCTGCAGTTGTTATAGCACTTTTCTTTGACACAGGCGTAGGCCAGGGTCGAAGTGTTGATCGCAGTGAATTCTCCCTGCCATATACAGCGTTCATCCTCCAGCGGACAATGGGTGTGTCCGGAAAGTGAAACCACCTGTTTATAGCGGTTGAAAAGTCCCCTCAGCCGGGGCTTGCCGGAGTCATTGCTGCTGCCGGTCACCGTGTCGGATGGATGAAAATGAGTTACGATAAAAATCGGTTTTTCCGGATCACGGGCAATGGAATTTCGGATTTCAGTTTCCAGTTTGGCAAGCATTTCCGGAGAATAATCTCCGGTGATATCTTCGGAAAAAGCGATAAAATCATATCCCCCGACCGTTTCCCGTAATGGATTGGCATCCCGCTGGCCGATCAATTTGCTCATCTCGCTGTAAATATATTCCGGATTGCGTTCGACACCGCGCGGGGTCCAGTAGTCATGATTGCCGGCACAGCCGACATGAACCGGTACCGGAGAGAAATATTTTTCCAATTGCTCCCGGTAAAGTTTGAAGGTGTCATAATTGGTGTTGTCGGCGAGGTCTCCGGCCATAAGCAGTACATCCGGCTGCATCGGAGAAAGCACCTTGAATGCCTTGACCAGATTGTTCATGCCCCAGTCATGTAAAGTTGGATAAGCTTGAGAATCACTGATTATGGCAACTTTCAACGGTTTGGTCATTTGAAATATCCTTGATTATGTTTTTAAAATTTGTGTGCCAACGGGAAGAAAATATTTTCCGGCAGCGATTGATCCGGCAATATTTTCATCATCACTGTTTCGCCATCCCAGCAGGGCGGCAGAGGATGATCGCCGCTGCACTCTCCCCAGTGGGCATCGATGAATTTCCGGTATTCCGGATCTTCTGCAGATAAAAATGCCCGGTCAATACCGGTGGGAATACCGGAAAAATCGCAGCATTCACAGATCACGCCGTCAATGCTCAATATATATCCATGGTCATCCAACTGCCATAAAAATCCCGGTTTACTGAAAAGCCGCTGCCACGACATGGCATCATAAGCATCCATTGTCCGGATTACTCTCCCGGCAAGCGGAGGTTGTGAATCATAACAATTTACAATAAAATTTTTTTCATTATCGCTCAATTCAGCAGTCGGCTTCCAGCTTCCGGTATTTTCTGAAACGGCCGGAGAGTGCAGAAAACGTGCTCCGGCGGGGAACACTTGCCAGCCGTTTTTTTCATAGACCCGACA
>JAZRNP010000083.1:0-16283 GCA_045648225.1 Victivallaceae bacterium
TCGCTTTACCCTGCCCATGGGCAGACTTTGCGCCATCACAGTTGAGATGTGATTTTCTTACCAGCAATTCGATAAGAGTAAAGTTTGCAGAAGACAAAGAAAACTTTTGTTTACAAAAACGGACAGGCATATCTACCTCCAAATTCCATGGTTTTCAAACAACTTTAAAATTTACGGCAACAGTTCACCGGGCTCCTCTGATCCACTTGTGAAAAACTCCTCCACCCTGAACAAAGACACTCTGTTCATTCTTATCCCAGACCGGACCGTGTCCGCCGGTAACAACATGATTCATCTGCCGGACCTTGGTGGTAAGACTGTTATATGCCGCATAGGTCGATGCCGGAGAACAGGTGACATCGATAAAACCTACCGCCATCAAAACCGGACATTTGATTCTGGAAGCAAAGTTCACCGCATCAAAATAAGGTGATACCGCCTCTGCGCCTTTGGGAGTTTTGGCGTTGGTCAGCAGTTTGGGCCAACCGGGGATGTGCCCGGCTTTATTGCCCTGATGATCGCACATTGCACTTGCAGTGGCAACACAATATTTGACCTCCGGAACCAAAGCGGCACAGACGATGGATTGACAACCACCGAGACTGCCGCCGTAAGTGCCGAGATTGCCGTTGAATTCCGGCAGACTCATCACATAATCAGCTGCGACCACGGTGCGCAAAAAGATCTTACGCATGGCATACTCCTGACGGTCATTGGCCTTGAGGAACTGATACGAAACGACCTTTTTGCGGTTGGCAGCGATGAGCGGATCAGTTTTTGAAACAGCATTTTCCATACCGTGGAAGTTGGTGTTAAAGGTGATAGCGATGGAATTTCTCGCATTGTTTGAGGCGTTTTTCAAGTCTGCGGAAACTTTGCTGGCACCGTTGAAGTTGATCCGGCCGGGAATTGATTTGGCTTTACTGTTGGCGGGCATGGCAAGATATCCCGAGACCACCACATCACCGCGTTTGACATGAACATCAAATGCGACCACTCCGGCAGGCAGTTTGTCCGCCGGAACAGGAATTTTTTTGATAACTTCCAGCGGATTGGCACGCAGAAGTTTGAGTTCGTTGGCCCAGAAAGCATCGAAATCAGCCGGGCAGGAGGTTCCGGGACGGATCTTTTCCGGTTCAACTGCAGCACCACCGAAAATGACCGGCGGCTTGGCTTTGGGAATCTTGAGTTCAAAAAGGACAAAACCGGGTTTTTGTGCTTTGAAAGTAACTGTATTTGAAGTGAGTTTTACAAATTTACCCGCCTTTTCCGAATCTCCGACCCGGTAAAGAGAATTGGCAGGAGCATCGGTGATATTGAAAACAATATCTTCACCGACCTTGTAGACCGCACTCTGACGGGTTGCCCGAACCTGCGGAGCTGCGGAAAGAAACATGGCTGCCAACAAGGCGCAAAACAGAAGTAATTTTTTCATTTTAAACATTCCTTATTTTTCCAGAATCTTACAGATCTCGACCAGTTTTTCCGCAGAATAGTACCAGAAGTTTTTCTCGAAATCAGACGAAAATGCCGCCACGTGCGAGGTGATGATCACCCGGTCATCTTTGAGCAGCGGATTGTCCGGTTTGGGCGGTTCATCGCAGAGCACATCCAGGGCAGCTCCGCCGAGACGTCCGGATTCAAGAGCTCTGACCAGAGCTGTTTCATCGACCACTTCACCGCGGGAGGTATTGACCAGAAGCGCATCCTGCTTCATCAGAGCAAAACGCCGTTCATCCATCAGATTGCGGGTTTCGTCAGTCAAAGGACAATGCAGGGACACAAAATCACTCTGAGCAAGCAAGGTATCCAGTGGAGTGGAGTTTTCGGCAAACGGATCATAATGGAGAACTTTCATATCAAAGCCGGAAACCATCTTTTCCACCGTCCGGGCGATCCGGCCGTAGCCGACCAGGCCGAGGGTGCGTCCGGTGAGGTGCCATTTGGTCTGGATATTGGAGGAATCCCATTCGCCTTTGTGCACCTGGGCATCGAACTGCACCAGATGTCTGGCCAGCGCAAAAAGCAGAGAAACAGCGTGTTCGGCAACCGATTCGCTGATGGATTCAGGGGTGTTGTAAACACCGATATTGTGAGCCTTGCAAAATTCCAGCGGCAGAGCGTCCAAACCGCTGCCGCTGCGCAGAATCGCACGGCATTTCGGCAGTTTTTCCAGTGCTTCAGGTTTGACGGCGACATTGGCTCCGAACATCCAGATGATGTCGGCGTCAGAAGCAAATTCAACCAGTTCGGCGGGATTGTTGCAGCGTTGGCAGTTGATGATGGCAGCTTCCCGGATCCGGGAGATACAGGATTCCGGGAAACGATCTTCTCCGGCGGAAACCATGGCTATTTTAAACATTTTTTATTTCCTTTCGATAAAAAATCGATTTATCTGGTGAACAAGCTGCTGATATCCACTCTGGCACCGTTATTGGCAATGGAAACATTGGCAGCGGCACCGATGAGTACGGCGTAAATGCCATCTTCCAGAGAGGCCAGCATTTCCGATTTGCCGTCGGCAAACAGGTCACGGTAAATAAGTTCATCGCAGCCGCCGTGGTCGGAATTTTTGATATCATCGTCAGCGTTGAAATTTTCCACTTCGTTCTGACCGAAACGGTAGATGCGCAGGAGATTCTCTTTGCGCAAAGTGAGGGCATCGCCGCCGCGGCTTTCCGGACGGCGGAACGCATGACGGCACATTTCCAACCGGCCGGTGGTACCTTCGATCATCAGATCTTCGCCCTCGTAGGCACAGCAGGCGGCGAGAGTGTAATTCATGGGAATACCGCCTTCGTACATCACAAAGACATTGAAAAAGTCTTCGATATCCGCCTCTTTGTCATAAACGCACTGATCCGGAGTATAAAGATGTTTATTGCCGCTGTAAAGCTGTTCGTAGACCTTGTTTTTGTGGTAATCAAGGAAAAATTCGCAGGTGTCAGCTTCCGCGCAGTTGGAACAGTTTTTGGCATTGGAGCGATGTTTTTCCGGCCCGTAGGCGGTTTGGCATCCTGTGGCGCAGACCCAGAGCGGACGGCGGTTCAGCAGAAAATTGATCCGGTCAAAGTGATGGCTGGATTTGTGGATCTGCAAGCCGCCGGAAAAATCTTTGTGGCGGTTCCAACGCCGGAAATAGCTGCTGCCGTGGAAGTGATCCAGTTTTTCATGGTACAAGATGGAACGCACATCACCGATCGCCCCATCCAAAACCAGACGGCGGGTGGAACGGGCGGCGTTGTGATAACGGGAGTTGTGCATGGTAACAGCATAAACTTCCGGATTGCGCTTCTGAGCATCCCAGATCGCCTGACATTGTTCAGCATTGATGCAAAGCGGTTTTTCCACCAGACAGGAGATCTTGCGATCGAGGCATTGCACGATATAATCGGCATGAGTAAAATCGCTGGTGGTGATAATCGCCAGTGCTGGGGAGATCTCTTTGACTGCCCGATCCAGCTCTTTTTCAGAATAAATGGGGAGTTTGACCTTATTGAAAGTGCAGAAGTCTTCTGCTTTGGCGATATCTGAATCCAGCACTCCGGCAAATTCATATTCCGGATACTTGGTCAGCACCTCATTTACCAGACGACTGACCCGGACACTTGCTCCGATAAGAAGAATTTTTTTCATGACCTGCAAATCCTATTATTTTTTTCTGATATTTTTAGCTTTGGGTGGATTATGATTTTTTTTGATAAACTCCTGCCACTGCGGAGAATCTCCGGTAAATCCGTAAACAAAATCATCCGCATAAGTCGGTTCAAAGATGAACGGCGGAGTAATAATGGGATATTTACCCGAAAAATCGGTGTTGCCGTTGGCATACAGGTGGTAAAATTCCGGTTTCAAAAGCGGCTTGAAAAGAAAATCCTGTTCCGGAAGTTTGCGGAAAAACTCATACACCTTATCCTCACGGAATTGCCCACGCTGGACTCCGCTCTTGCGGTCAAAGGCCTGACGGCGGGCATAGAGCATCATACCGGAATGCGGATAAGTCCGATCGATAAGACGGAGCAAAACGACCGACTGACGGCGGCAGTTGCCCGGAGTGGTACCGTTGACGGAGATGATTTTTTTCTGCAAATCAAGTTCAACACCGTTGACAGCGGCTTTGCCGTTGAATACAATCTGCCATCTTTTTTCGGAAGGATCGACCGCAGTTTTCCATTCCGGAAGCGGCATATTGTGGAAAATACCATCTTCGGAATCATAGGAACGGACGAAGTCTTCAAACATTCCGGCCGTACCGCGTTCATAACCCATATCGATGTTGTAGAAAAGTTTCCGGTATCTCCAACCTTTATCAGCGACAATCACAAAATTCGGCGGATTCTGTCCGTTGAGCAGTTTGACCGCTTTCCATTGTTCGGCGTTGAAATTGAACGGGACACAATGCCATTTGGTTTCCACAATATTTTTTCCCTGCACCAGAGCGAGCTTCAAACCGGAGGAAACTTTTTTGCCGTTGACAACAACTTCATCCAGACGGTACAGCGGACCGAAACCGGAAAGTTCCACCTCCGTAGATTGCGGAGCATCGATGGCCAGACGCAGCTTGAGATCAATGCCGTCACCGGTCAATTCAGCGGAAACATTATCTGCGTATTGGCTCCGGGCAACGGTGATAAATGAAGCACTCCGGCGGGCAGGGATATCAACTTTGCCTGCGACATATTTGCTGCAGTTCTGCAGAGCAAATCTGCCACCGTAATAGGGAACCATCAACGGAATTTTATTATCGAAATATTCCGTATAGATTTTGAGAGTGCCGGAAGTCTTCTTTCCGGAAGTGTTTCCGCAAATTATCATCGTTTCGGCACCGCTGCCGCTGCGACGCACCCAGGCATTTCCGGTGTATTCTGCCGCCGGAACTGCTTTGCGTCCGCGCAAAACAGAATCGACCAGCAGCGGAATCATTTCAGACATGAATTGTTTACCCTGCAAATAGGCGGTCGGATCGAGAAAAATCGCGTGTTCCAGCGCAAACAATACCATATATTCAGTATTGATATTGTAGGCATCACGCAACTGCATGGGATCGATACCATCGGCACGGAAACGACGGGCGGTTTCGATCTTTTCCGGAAGCGTATGCATGGCCAGCGGCTTTTCGCCATGGAGGAAACGGGCATTTTTCAGGAAGTTCCATCCCTGCAGAGATTCAAAAATACTGCCGGATTCCAACGCAGACTGCGCTGAATGAGCCCCCAGCGTATAGGAAAATGAACCGCCATCCGAGATCATCGTCATCGGATAACCCCGGCTGGTCAAACTGCCGATAACCTCCCAACGCTGCTGCTTACCCATTGCGCCGCGGATAAAGGTTCCGAAGTCACGGCTGAATGAACGCCCCGGAATTTTATTGGTATCCGGTCCATTGTAACGCATGGTGGTATTGGCATAGAGGGTGTCATTGATCCAACCGGTGGAAAAATCTTTCATACCGTAATTGTAATAACGGATGAGTTCAGCTTTGAAAAATTCCGCAAATTTGTTTTTGTATTCGTTGACAAAATACTGACGCGAAGCGCGTTTGTAGTAGTGTCCGGTGTTGAGCGGGTCATCTTTAGGTGCCCAGACGGGATCGATTTCCCGGAGCAGCCAGGTGGCAGTCAAATCCGGATTGGCATGATAACGGCGGACAGCGTAACCGTTATCATATTCATAGCGGTTTTCCACTTGGATCGCCTCATGGAGCAGCTGGGGGCTCTTGAAAGTTTTTTCATTGTTGAGTGCGTGCCGGAAGGAGGGATCTTTGGGATATTTTCCCCAAAAAGTACCGGTTTCATCTCCTTTGGTGTGGTATGGACCATGTCCCCAATAGCCGCCGGCATAGCCACGCCGCTGGGTATCCGGAGGCAGGAATCCCCGCCAATGCATCGTTACCGGCAGATAATTGTAGACGGTATTCTTGCGGTCAATAAAGTAGTATTTACTGAAAATGTTATAGTAACCATCCAGTGCCGAAGCAACTCCGAAGCGGCTCTTACCGTTAAAGGTGACAAATTTCACCGTAAATTCCTCACCGGGAGCAAGTGCGAACCGGGTTCCCTGGGCAGTGCCGGAGTTGGGAGTACGGGCATAAATCAAATCGTTGTAGGGGAAAGAGGGATCCAATGCCACCGCACGGTATTCCTGTTTGTTGGCAAGTGCCGCCAGCGGCAGGATCGACGGATAACTGTCACGGTAGGTGCTGAAAGGCGGAGCAGCTTTGATATCGGCTCCGTCAAAGAGTTGATTTTCGCCTTTCAGTGCCGGAATTGCCAGCAGACACTCCAGATTGGCATCTTTTTTGCCGTTGTTGCGGAAAGTCAATTCAATACGCTGTCCATTATTTCCGGAGAGAGCGGAAATCTTGCCATTGACCTGAACGCTCCCGGCATTGGCGGAAATTTTGCCGCAGTTTCCGCTCTGCCATTTGGATATATTCAAAGATTTTCTTTCCAATCCCTCCAAAAGTGTCAGTTTGGCTTGAGTTCCGGGAAGTGCCGAAGCGAACTGCAGTTTGCCGTCGGGAGAGGGACGGTAAGCTGCCGGATAACGCTTAATTCCGGGCGTTCCGGAAAAAGCGTATGCCGGGCGTTGGCCATTGCGCCAATTGGGTTCAAAGTTTCCTTTGTAGCGCACGACGCTGGATATGCGCAATTCATCGATAACATGACCGCCCAGATAAACACCATGATTCAGGTGATGAAAGATGGTCATGCCGTATTTGCCCTTGAGATCACAGGTGGCGAGGATGCGGCCGTCGAGATAGATCACCGCTTCGCCCTGCGCCCAGGTGACCGCCAGATGGTGCCAGCCGTTTTTCAACGAAGGTCTGAACTGATAGCGGCCGCTCCAATTGTCCCGGTTATCATTGCTCCAGATGGGGAAACGCCATTCAAAGCGTCCCCGGGTCAGCCGCATCGAAGCGGAAAGATAACTTCTGCCGTCTTCAATAAAGCGGCCGACGAAAGCATTGAGCAAAACTCCGTGATTGGGTTCGGGATTGACCGGATTGTTTTCCAGCAGGACGAACATCTCCAAAGTACCCTCATCCGGCAGGACATTACCGTATGTAAAGAGTGCCATATTGGTGAAAATTGCCGAACGGCTCAATTCAGCATTCTTTTTGAAATCTTTTCCCAGCGACCTGCCGCGCAGATCAATGCCTCTGCCGTAATATCCGGGAGCACCGGTCGCACCGGAACCGTAAAATCCCATTGGACCTGCGGCATAATCGGCTTCCATCAGAGATTTTTCAAATCCGCTCAAAAGCAGAGTATCTTTGTCCAATTTAAACGGGGCGGCACTTACGCTGATCGACGCGATTGCCACTGCAAAAACTGAAAATAAAATTTTACTCATCAATCATATCTCCTTTTATTGAATACTCCACACCTCTGAAAACAGTTTTTTCCATGCGGTTGTTCCGGCATATAACGAAAGTCGCTTCATCCTGACACCGCAGCATCGGCAGATCGATACCGGCAATTTTTGCCGGATTCACCGACGCCATTTTCCACGCAGCAAGATAATCGATACCGCACTTTTGAGTGAGGAACTCCACGCAGCGATTCTGTGAAAAATAGGCTCCGGCAAGAATTTCCTGTCCGGCAACATGGATAAATCCGTTTTTTTCAATTACGCAATCCAATCCGCCGATGCGGTGGTAAAAACCGGGAGCACATCCGGAATAAATATTGGCATCCGATACCATGAAGCAATTGTCAATCCCCTTGCACCGGATAGCGGTACGAACAACCTCCGGAGGCAGATGAAAACCGTCGCCAACCAGACCGGGGGAGAGTTTTTCTTCATCAAGGAAACCCCAGAAAGGATTGTTGAAACGGTGGATTTCCGGAGCAGATCCATTGGCAAAATGTGTAATCATCGTCGCTCCGGCTTCAACCGCCTTGCGGATGGTGGCAGTGTCCGGATGACAATGACCGAGGGCGACCTTTATTCCGGCTGTGGCGGCTTTTTTGATAAATTCCAACGCCCCGGGAACTTCCGGAGCAACATTCACCACCTTGATACGGTTGCCGGAAAGTTTGTTCAGTTTGGCAAACTTATCCCAATCCGGCGGCATGATGAAATCCGGATCATGACCGCCGCGCCACCCCTTGTCAGGCGAAATAAAGACCCCTTCATGGAATATTCCCGGGAAAAGTGAATTCAATTCCGGATCCTTGTCCAACATTTCAGCGATGGCTCCGGCGGCCCGTTCCAATCGCGGGTAGTCGGTCGTGGTAAAGGTCGCCAGCACCCGCCCGACACCATGACTCAACAGATGTCCGGCAATTTTACGGAGTGCAGCATCATCGCCCGGTTCCAGATTGTTGTAAGCCTGCCCCAGAGCACCGTTATGCTGGACATCCACCAGCACCGGCAGCAGATACGGCAAACCGGAAATTTCAGATATCGGAGAAACTTTCACAATAAAACCGTTGTCAACGGTCACTTCAACGGCATTGCCATCTAAATTGATTCCACGGTATTTTTCACTCATAACTTACTTGTCCATTACCGTCTTGCTATTGTTTGTTGCTATTTGTTACTATAGCATCGGAAATTTAAAATGCAAGCATTATTTGCAAAAAAAGCAAAACAAAGCTATATTATAAACCACAAAAAAACAGGTCATACAGTAGCACCATGCTGGAACTAAAAAAAGATCAAATCTACAATCTGTTACGGCAATCCATCCTGGATGGTTCATTGCCTCCCGGACACCGCCTGCCGCCGGAAGTTTCTCTCGCCAGAGAACTCAAGGTCGGACAGGTCACGCTCCGCAGTGCTCTCGCCAGATTGGAAGCTGAGGGTCTGGTCAGCCGCATCCGGAGCCGCGGCACTTTCGTCAATTCCGGTGCTTTGAAAAAGGTCTTTCTTTTTATCATCCCCGACGGTGCAGAAACTCTGGATACTCCGAGCCGCTACATTGCCGCCGGAATCGATGATGCAGCATTGACCGCCGGGGTAACGATCGAACGGTGCCCGTTAAGTTTGTTTCAGGGATTTTCCTCTGCTGAACGCAAAGATATGATCCGGGAACATTTTATCAGCGGCATAATATTGGAAACCGGACACCGCAAAATTTCCCCGCAAACGATCGCCGCAATAAAAGAGCTGAATTTGCCGACCGTAGTACCGCATGGATTGCCTTCCGATGCTCAGGAGAGCGGTTTTCTGGTACTGCGTACCGATGAAAAAACCGCATTTTTTCAGTCTTATGAATATATCGCCTCCCGCGGACACCGCAATGTGGCTTCATTGTTTATAAGGATGCCCGGTGAAGTCAATGAACAGCCACGGGGCTTTCTGCTGTCAGAATTGAAAAAATGGGCAGATGTCCTCAATCTGAATCCGGCAGAAGAGTTGATCGCTTATCTGCCCAATGATACTGAACTTATCCGAAAACAACTGCAATTATGGACTGAACTTCCGGAATCTCCGACTGCGATAATGTGCCACAGCGACCGGGTAGCCATGCGGGTGGCGGAAATCCTGCGAGAGATGAAAATCGACCTGCCGCAGGATATTTCATTGATGGGATATTCCAACTTCCCCGGAAGTCAGTTGATCCGTCCGGCGTTGACCACCATCGACACCCGTTTGCGGGATTGCGCAGTGCTTGCACTGCACCAACTCATCAACGCCGGCAACTGGTTCATCCCCGGAACTGTCCCTCAGGAAATTCTCACTCCGTTTATCCTGATTGAAAGAACCAGCGTAGCGCAATTAAACGGATGAACCAAAAATATTTTTGCTGCTGAAATTTTTCCAATACTGCCGCCGGAAAAACTGAATCCGGTTCCCGGATTTCCACATTTCCCCATCCGGAATAAACTTGAATTTTTTTACAGCACAGTTATATTAACAAAAAAGTTATTTTCCAAATAAACTGAGGGGGTTTGCTGTTATGGGTTTTTTCGCTTGGCTATTTGTAATCGTTTGTTTCGGATTTGTCATGTACATGGCATTTCACACCCGTAAATATATCCGGGATGCGGTGGACTTCCTCGCCGCCGGCCGGGTGGGCGGACGTTATGTTCTGTCCGTTGCCGCTCTGGAATCAGCTCTGGGAATGATGGCCCTCATATCTCTGGTCGAAATGAAGTATCAATCCGGTTTGTCGCTGGAATTCTGGAATGTGTTCCTTCTGCCGCTGGGAATGGTGCTTTCACTGACCGGCTTCTGCATTTACCGCTACCGCCAGACCAGATCACTGTCGCTGGGTGAATTTCTGGAAAGACGCTACAACCGGCCGCTGCGGATATTCGCCATGTTTCTGCGTACCAGCGCAGAAATGCTGACCAATACCATCGGGCCTGCGATTTCAGCACGGGTATTCATCTATTTGTTTGACTGGCCGGCCAAACTTCATTTCTGGGGCTTGACGATCGATACCTTTATGCTGGTGATGGCGGTAACATTACTTCTGGCACTTATCATAATCAGCTGCGGCGGTATGCTGGCTCTGCTGGTCACGGACTGTCTGCAGGGATTGCTCTGCTATCCGATCTTTGTTATATTCACCATCTATGTATTCTACCACTTTTCCTGGGACAACGAAATCGTCCCGACGCTTGCCAACCGGGTCCCCGGAGAGAGTTTCCTGAGTCCGTTTGACATCTCTGATCTCAAAGATTTCAATGCATTTGCCATATTTGTCACGATTTTCGGAACGGTTCTCAACCGGGGGATCTGGTACGGCGGCGGACAGACCAGCAGTGCAAGAACACCGCACGAACAGAAAATGTCCGGTATTCTCGGTGAATTGCGGGGAGCTTTTTCCGGAATCATGGTGCTGCTTTTTGCGCTGATGGTTATGGTTATTTTCCAACATCCCAACCACTTCAAAACGGCGCACAGCATCCGGCAGGATCTGTCCAAATCAGTCGTTGAAGATATCGTCAGCGACCCGGTTAAAGCGGCAAAGATCAATGAAACCATTGCTCAACTTCCTGCTGAACCGCAGAAACTTGAAAAACTTTCGCTCAAGAAAAATTACGATACCCCCTACATGGAAGCGGTCAAAACTGCCATGAATCAGGAGATCGGAGCCGGCGAAGGCAACGCCAAATTTCAGGAATACCGGACGCTCTTCCATCAGATGATGTTTCCGGTGACCATGCGCAAAGTCCTGCCGGAATGGCTGATGTCAATACTCTGTCTGCTGCTGATAATGCTGATGGTATCAACAGATGACTCCAAAATGTTCAGCAGTTCACTCACCATTACTCAGGATATCATCATCCCGCTTTACGGCAAACCGCTTCCGGTGAAACGGCAGCTTTCGCTGGCGAGATGGCTGACGCTTTTTGTAGCGGTGAGCTTTTTCTTCGGTTCGATTTTCCTGTCGCAGCTGGACTACATCCGACTTTACATCACGATCGTGGTATCGATCTGGGCAGGCGGAGCCGGGCCGGTGGTTCTTTTTGGGCTTTACAGCCGTTTCGGCAACACTGCCGGAGCGTTCACTTCACTGATACTGGGTTCATCCACATCGCTTACCGGGGTACTTATCCAGCGCAACTGGGCGGATAATATCTATCCGTTTCTGGAAAAACACGGCTGGGTGGAGGGTGTCGGAAACTTTCTGGCAACGGTTTCCAAGCCGTTCAACCCCTACATCAAATGGGAGATGAATGCGGTAAAGTGTCCGGTGAACTCCTATGAATTTTTCTTTCTCGCCATGATCATCGGTATCTCCGGTTACATCATCGCTTCGCTGGCGACCAATCACGGCAAGCTCTTTGATCTGGACAAAATGCTGCATCGGGATGAAGAAACCCAACCGCAGCAAAAGGTTTCCATCATCAACAAACTCATCGGTATCACCGCCGAATACACCTGCAGAGATAAGATCATCACCTGGTTTGTATTCTGCTACAGTGTCATGTGGCGTTGCGGAGTCGCCTTTCTGGCAGTGGTGGTATGGAATATTTTCTCCCGCTGGGAACTCAAGAGTTGGGCGACTTACTTCTTTGTCACATTGTTTGCCATTCCCTGTGTACTCGGAGTTTTCACCACATTCTGGTTCCTGATCGGAGGGATCAAGGATATGCGTCAGCTTTTCCGGGATCTCGCCAAGCGCAAGATCGACGAAAACGACAATGGTTTTGTCAACAAAAACTGATTTACCCTTTGACATCATGCTTAAAAGTGCTCTGGATACACCTTCGCTGATCATTGATATCGATCTGTTTGAAAAAAATCTGATCGCAATGAGAGATTTTGCAGCGGCGCACGGTAAAAAACTCCGTCCGCACGCCAAAACTCACAAATGTCCGGAAGTGGCCCTCCGCCAGCTGGCCTGCGGAAATTGCGCCGGGATATGTGCCGCCAAACTTTCTGAAGCGGAACGCCTTGCTGACAGCGGAATCGGGAATATTCTCATAACGTCCCCCATTTCAGCTCCGTGGAAAATGGAACGGATCGCCCTGCTCAATGCGAAAATCCCGACTCTGCAGCTCACCGTTGACCACCCGGAACAGATCCGGCAGCTGGCCAAACTGGCAACGATTGACCGACCGATCCATCTTTTGATCGACGTTGATCCGGAAATGGGCCGGACCGGGGTATCATTTGCCGACGCGCCCGGATTCGGAGATTTCATCGCAGCTTATCCGCAGCTGGTTTTGGATGGAGTGCAATGCTACGCCGGACATCTCCAGCACATCACTTCAGCCGAAGAACGGGCGGCAGAAAGCAGCCGTTTGATGAAAAAAGGAGCTGAAGCATTCAATATTCTGCGTAAAAAATTTCCGACCTGCCGGATCTTCACCGGCACCGGTACCGGGACTTCGGCAGCAGATCTGCTCATTGAAGAACTCACGGATATTCAAGTCGGCTCCTACTGCATGATGGATTCGGAATATCTCGCCGTAGAACACTCCGGCCCGGCGTTTGCTCCGGCGTTACGGATAATTTCCAGCGTCATCAGCAGCAATCACCCGGGGCACGCCACGCTGGATGCCGGGACCAAAGCCATTTATGTCACCCCGGGAGCTCCGCCGCAGGTAATAAACGGAAACACCATCGACCGGGAATTCGTTTACGACTGGAACTTCGGAGACGAACACGGCCATTTGATCTTTGATCCTGCGAAAAAACTGATCCCGGGCGAACGGTTGGAGCTGATCGTATCCCATTGCGATCCCACAATAAACCTGTTTGATGAATTCGCTGTTGTCAGGGGCGAAGAGGTTATCGATCACTGGGCAATCGCCCTTCGCGGCTGCTGCCGCTGAAAAGATGTGTCAACGGGATTTTTCGTATAATTCTCTGACATTCTGGGAGCGGTGCAAGTCGCACGACATGGTGATATCACCGCTGTTGATTAAAACGCGGTTTTCAATATCTGCCACTGCCAGCAGGCGGTCGGGGGAATAGATCAGAGAATTTCTGACATTATGCAAAATCGCTTTACCGATTATGCAGTTGCCGTTTTCATCTTTATCGCACAAATCGTATATCGCCTGCCAGGAACCGAGGTCGCTCCAATCAGAGAGCAGCTTGGCCATCACGATGCGATCAGATTTTTCCATAATGGCATAATCCATTGAAATTTTCGGCATCTGTTCAAAAATTTCAGCATCGATAAGATCATCTGCAAATGAACACTGTTTGGCAAGTACAGCAATTTCCGGAGCCAAACGGGAGAATTCCTCCAGAAAAAGCGATATTTTACCGATAAAAATGCCGCCGTTCCAATAATAATTTCCGGATTTCACATACTCTTCGGCGACCTGCCGGGGAGGTTTTTCAGTAAATGTTTCGACTTCAAATATGTTTTCGGATAATTTCGCTGAAGTTTTGATATAGCCGAAACCGGTTTCAGGATAGGCTGGCACAATTCCAACAGTGGCGATGAAGCCCTTTTCGGCGGCTTCCACGGCTTGGATTATGCTTTTACTGAACTTTTCCGTCTCCCGGATCAGGTGATCCGCCGGAACGATCACGGCAATATCATCGCCGCCTGATTTCAAAAAATATTCGAGGGCACAGCAGATGGCAGGCGCAGTATTCTTTGCAAAAGGTTCACACAAAATGGGACTGTTTGCGCCCAATTGACACAACTGTTTCTGAGTTTGTTCCCGGAATTTGCAGCTGGTAACCGTAAGAATATTCTGCGATCCGGTAAGATTCAACATCCGGAGGAAAGTATTCTGAAGCAAAGTATATTCGCTGTCGATCGCCAACAACTGCTTCGGCATCTCATCATTGGACAGCGGCCATAACCGGCTGCCGCAACCGCCTGCTAAAATAATCGTTTTCAATTTATGCTATATCCCAAAATAAACCCTCTTTAACAGCATGATTTAAATATAGCACAAACGAAATTGTTTGTCAAATTGTTATGTTTCAGCCATATTACTTTACATAAACAAAGTTGATCTGCAGTACATTGATGTACCAGGCGGTGTTTGCCGGGAGGTTGTTCTGCAGAGAAAAGTTCCCGTTGACATCCCGGATGAGCAGCATGGAATCGGCAGCTTTGGCTGAATTGACGATGACCACACTGTTTTCAGGGAGACCGGAGAGAATATTTCCGGAAACCTTGAGTGCACAGCTTCCGGCAGGAAGATCCATCTGCAAAAATTCTTCGCTCCGGTTTGAAACGAATTGATACAAATCTTCTTGAGGATTGAATTCACTTAATTTTTCCAATTCCATGCAGGGGATTTGATTTTCCGAAGCACGGACATTCTGCCGGAAAAGCTTCTGAAATTCGTCGATCCCGACACTTATATCGTAACGGATCCGTCCGGTGATCAGAGAATCCAGAAAGGCGTTCCGGGACTTCTGCGGCAGCTCAAGTTTATTCAGAAGTTCTCCAACCTCTTCGCAATTAAGCAGATAATCTCCGGAGGCAAGCGTGCTGATTTCAAAACCTTCGCCGAAAACTTCTGCAATGATCTCTTCCTTGCCGGCAGCATTTTCCAATTCGCTCTCCAGAATATCCCAGCCATTGATTTTGCACTTCATATCTTATCCTTTCATGTTAACTGCGGCATAATTTAACACAAAAGTTAAACTAATTCAAGCAAAAACTACGATATTTATTAAAAAATAACGCATTTTTATAAATTTTTTACAGTTTTACTATAAAAACGGTAAGTAAATGGCCTCGGATTTATATTGACGGAGTTTTCCTTTTACGGATGAATTCCGATAAGGAATTTACGATTTTATTTTCAGCATTCCGCTTGGCAACAATGGGCAGAAATACCATTTTCACGGCGAATGTGACCTGAAATCAGCACAATATATGTGAATATCTGCAAAAAAAGCATAATCCGGTCTTGACAAAGAGAAAAACAGTGATATATTAAAAGACATACCGGGTGGAATGCCTGGTTGAAAGAATGTGGCAGCTTAGCTCAGTCGGTAGAGCAATGGACTGAAAATCCATGTGTCCCCGGTTCGATCCCGGGAGCGGCCACCATTTTTTTTGCCTTTTTCCAAAGGCAAAAAAACATGAAGCCTGAAAAGGCTTCGCTTCATACGCCGCCAGGCGTGCTTCATATATTTTGATGCTTGACGAGCAAAGCTCGCAAGCACAAAATGTGCTTCATGCACCGCAGGTGCGCTTCATAAATCCGCCTTTTCAGATGAAGCATTGTTTCACTATCGTTCCACAATATGAAGCATCGTCCGCTTCGCTCCCGATATGAAGCGTGCCTATCGGCACATTTTTTGATAATCTACGCCAGTCAAACCGACTGGCTTTTTTGTTTTCTCCCCCGCAATCTCCCTCAAAAACCGCCCTGCGGCGTGTCCGGAAAGCTATCAGCCACGCCAAATCCATGAAAAATTGCTCAGTTGAATAACTGTTTTACAGCCATCGTATTTCAGTGATTCCACTCTTACTCTGATAGCTTTGATAAAATTAGACAAAGCCGATAAAGAACACATAAAACTAACAATTTTTCTTGCTTCCCCCGTTTGAAATTTTACGATAATATTGATATATTATCCCAAATGGTATGTGGTGACACTATTTCCAAAAGAATGAATATTTGGGCGTTTCAGGAATATTGCAATGAAAAAGCTTGATTTGATAGAAGACAGATGGCTATCCATCAAAGAAATCGCAGAATATCTCGGTGTTCGCCGGGAGACCATATATGTGTACCTTGAAAAGAAAAATCTCCCCGGACACCGCATCGGCAAATTCTGGAAATTCAAAATAGCCGAAGTCGATGCTTGGGTGCATTCCGGTGAAGCGGCAGATAGGAGCAATTTACAATGAGAAAATCAATGGATGATGAACTGCTCCGTCAGCA
>JAZRNP010000084.1:0-2372 GCA_045648225.1 Victivallaceae bacterium
TTAATATACCACACTTTTTTCAAATGTCAAATTTTCTGCCGGACTGAAAATCCGGGCATAGAAAACACACGCTTACCACAGCCCCGCCCCGGCGGGTAATCCGGGGAACTTTTTACATGAGGTTTACACAATGAACTTTATCACTTTATCCGCTGAACGCGCCTCCATCATCCGCGATGAACACGGCGTTCCCGTGGAATGGACGATTCTGCATATTGGCAGCAATACTCTCTGTCAGGAAGGCATTGACGGCGAGATCGCTCTCTCTGCTGACGATATGAGCAGCATCATGGAGTATCACCAAAAGAAAGGTGAATTGATTCCCGTCGACAGCGACCACTATCTCTTTGAGCTTGCCCGCAGCAAGGGTCTCGAAGAAGCCGAAACGCTGCGCCTTTTTCCCGGTGGCGTCGCAGCTCTGGGCTTCGGCTCACTGCACCTTGCCGGAGATGAGTTGCGGCTCAAAGTCAAATGGAATCCCGCCGCGCACGAAATGCTCAAAGAGAAACTTTACAAGTATTTTTCCCCGGTCATCCGGGGGCTGAAAAATGGACCGCTCCGGGTGACTTCGGTCGCCATGACCAACACCCCGGCGATCAATAATCTGGATGCGCTCGCCGCATCCGCCAATCAACCGTCGGGCCTGTCGGGCAGGTCAGACTTGCCCGGCACAAATCAAAGGAGTTTTATCATGACCAAAACTGAAAAAGCCCTGCAGAGACTGCTGGGGCGCGACACCGTCGCTCTCTCTTCCGATATTCCGGAAAAAGAAGACGGCACCATCGCCGCTGAAATCGAGGAAAAAGCCTCCGTCATCGAGGAGGTCACCAAACTGCTGAAGTTGGAACCGGGTGCTTCTCTGGATGAGATCATTGCCGCGCTCAAAGCCGAGATTGAACGCGCCGCCGACGCCGATGAAAAACAGGCTAAACTGGATGAACTTGCTGCCAATGCCGAAGCCGATGCCCACGCAAAACTGGTCACTCAGGGCCGCGCCGAAGGCAAGATCACCAACGCAGACATGGAGTACATCAACAGCCTTGACAGCCGCGCCCTTGCTGCGCACTTGCAGCACTGCGGCCGCAAAGTTCCCGTGACTTCTCCCGTGACTCCGAAACGCGTCCAGGCTGACACCGTTGCTCTTTCCGCCAGTGACCGCCTCGCCATCTCTGCGTTGCGCAATGCCGGTGTCGCCGATGCCGAAAAACTCTATCTTGAAAAGAAAGGACTGAAAAATGGCTGAACTTACTGAATGCCGAAATACTCCGGAGCTTCATACCGGAGGCCGCAAGTACAATTACCGCCGCACCGCCGGAAGCAAAATTTTCGCCGGTGCCCTTGTCGGTCAGAACCCCGAAGGTCTCGCTGTCCCCGCCGCCGATGCCGCCAATCTGGTGATTCTCGGCCGCGCCGAAAACACAGCTGAAGCTGGTGAAGAAGTCGTCGTCAAACGCGGCTGCTTCCTGTATGACAACGGTACCGCCGGTGAAGCTCTCTCCGTTGCCGATATCGGCAAAGATTGCTATTGCCTTGACGGCGCAACCGTCGGCAAGGTTGGCGGCACCAATAAAATCCGCGCCGGGATCGTGCTGGATGTGACCGGTGACGGCGTCGCTATCGAAATTTGAGTTTGATGCAGAAAGGAAATTTTTATGCAGATCGGTGAAAAATTTGAGGCGATGAAAACCGCCTTTGACCTGGCGTTCAAAAACGCTTTCGGGGAAGCACCCTCCACCTATGAACAGTTCGCTATGACTGTCGGAGACCCTTCCCACAGCATTGTCAAACTGCCCTTTTTGGAGCAGTTCAGCTGTATGCGTGAGTGGATTGGTCCCCGCAAAATCAAGAACCTTGTCGGCAAGGAACTCACCATTACCGAGCGTTCCTTTGAAGACACCATCGCGATCAAAAGCCGCGACCTTGAAACCGACAACTGGACGATGTACATTACCGCCGTTCAGCAGATGGCAGCAAACGGCAAATCTCTCTGGGATCAGCTCGCCGCCGAAGCTCTGCTCAATCCGGGAAAATGGATCGACAGCAAAGCCTTTTTCAGCACTGACCGCAAATACGGTGAAACAGTGATTTGCAACAAGACCACGGACGCGCTCTCTTACGCCTCGTTCAAAACGGCATACGAAACCATGGGCGGTTACGCCGGTCACGCCGGTAAGCCGCTGGGTGTTGTTCCCGATACTCTGATGGTTGGTCCCGCCAACTTCTTCAAGGCAAAAGCTATCATCGAAAATGAGTTCATTTCCGATAACGGCACTACCACCAGTAACGAATGCCGCGGTCTCGTCAAGATCCTTCTCAACCCCCGCATCATCGGCAAAGGCGCAGCCAACTGGTATCAAGTCGGATCGTAGCCA
>JAZRNP010000085.1:0-2362 GCA_045648225.1 Victivallaceae bacterium
GCTACGATCCGACTTGCCATGGTTCTGGCGTATTTGATCTATATTGTGGTTTCCAAGCTGACCTGCAAAGAGCCGTTCAACCTCGATCGTATGCTCCATCGCGGCAAGTACAATCTGGACAACCGCAATTTGCAGAAAACCAAGTGGACGTGGAAAACCTTTTTCAGCAAGATCATCGGCATTACCCCGGAATACACCTTCTGGGATCGTTTCATTGCCCGTTCGATTTTCACCTATTCGATCATCTACCGTTTCTTTGGAAGCTTTGTTTTGATCCTGATCTGGAACATCTTTTACCGGTGGCCGGTCGAATGGTGGAGTAATTACTTCTTTTTCGTCAGCTTGCTGATTCCGGCGATCATTGCCGTTATCGGCAGTTTCTGGTTCGGTATCGGAGCGGTGGTCGATATGCGTCGGCTCTTTATCGACCTCAAGCAGCGCAAACTCAATCTGCTGGATAACGGCACCGTCGAAGGCAACATGTCCCTCGCCGACAAAGCCGAACTTGAAGCAATCGACGCCGCTGCTAAAAAGGAAGCCAAAGGCTGATTATGGTCAAATTAACAGATCCCGGCAAACTTCTGATTCGGAAATCCGGCCACGAAATACAAACGCTGTGCCGCTTCAATGAAACGAAGAATATTTTCAACCGTTTTATAAACGGCAACAATCTCTCGCTCTTTCTGACTCCGGAGACCCCGTTTGAATCATGGGATAGCGGCGAGGTTTTTCATGAAGGCTGGGATGATATCGCCCCGTTTATGACCGAAAAATATGGTTTTGTAGGTGCGAATCACGGTTCGCCATTTACTTACAGCGTAAAAATGATCCGCCACTGGTACTTTGATAAAGATATCGGGCGGATTTTTACCGACGAAGCGGGCAGCCGTTTTGTACTGGTTCAGATCATAAGTTTTTCTGAATTCATCGTTCACAGTGATACGGCTCCGGGGCAAATCCCCTGCTTCAACGCCTTGCAGGGATCACTTTTTGACAACGGCAGGAAACTTGACACCATTGAAATCAGAAAAGTTCAGCTCGGTCACGCCCGGAGCGACCAGCTGCTGCCGCATTTCCGCTTCAACCGGGTGGAGCTGACAGCCGACGGAATTCCGGTACCGGAAAACGAAATCATCGAATGTTCAAGTGCCGTTTTGAATTGGGATATCGATCTCTGCCTTGCCGATGCGCTCCTGGAGCAGATAAAAACTCATCCCGGTCAATATTTTTTGCCGACAGCGGCAGAATTGGCTTCTGCGATCCATCTGGAATACACCTTTTGCTTCCGCCCGGACAACTCATATACGATCGACTGCAATGCAACATTTATGCAGGATATGCAGGGAACCGTTAAATTCGGTCTGATCCAGCATTACGGCACCATCGGCTTTGCGGTACAGGAAAAATTCATCCCCGGTCTGAAACCTGTTGAACTGGAATACACGTCCGGAGAAACGGTCACTCTTGACCTCAATACTCCGACGGCAATAACCGGCAGCCCCAAAGTAAACCGTCATTTTTTCAGATCCGCCTGTATCGATCCCGGCAATCCGCCATTGCGCTACATCGATATTTTCGGTAACGGCAAAGAGCGTCAATTGGGAGTTGTTCTCGGATATTCGGCCACGCGGGGTATCACGGCAAAAAATTCTTCCGAACGGGGAGATTTCATTCTGACCCTGCCCTACTCCAACAAAATCTATCCATACGCCTTTTACAAGCGTGATGCCGTCAAAGGAGAAACCTTCCATATTTCAGCCTTCCGTCAATATTTCAATCCGGCAGCAGGATTTTTTGACCTGAAATTCCCCGGAGAATGATTATCATGTCTGGCCGTTTGAATTCTGCAACATTCGCCGGAATCGCCGCTGAATGCGACCGGTTGTTCAATGCCGGAGATTCAGCCGGAGTCGGCAATTATCTGCGAACCAAGCTTTCTGAAGCAGAATGCAGCGGTGACCGGATGCTGCAGCTCTTTTTGCAAAGCGAACTTATGGGCTACTACCGGATGCAGGGGAACACCCCTGAATCTCTGCGGGCCGTTGAATGCGGATTGACCTTACTGGACAGTATGCCGGAAATTTCTCCGGTTTCAGCCGGAACCATCTGCATCAATGCCGGAACCGCTCTCTCGGCAGCAGGATTTTTTGACCGGGCTCTGGCAATTTATCTGCGTGCCGAAAAATACTATACCGGCACCTTGGATAAAAACGATTATTTGCAGGCCGGATTGCTGAATAATATGGCATCCGTTTATCTGGCGCAACAGGATTTCACCTCAGCGGAAAATTGCTACCTCAAAGCGTTGGACATCCTGAAACATAACTCAAAACTTGCTGACAGTGCAGTCACTTGTATAAAT
>JAZRNP010000086.1:0-11963 GCA_045648225.1 Victivallaceae bacterium
ACCGTTGCAAAAAGTGGAGGTAACTATGGGACTTATGATGTGCGATGGAAAGTTCGTGAGCCGTGATGAGGTCGCTCTCGTTTCAACTCCGTCAGGTACGGAGAGTTGGAAGCCGGTTCCCCATATGGAGGTGATTGACGCAGTAACCGATGTTGTCAAGGCGCACAACTGGCAGATTCTTGATGAAAACTTCGGTCTGGCTCGCGAAGGTCAGAAACTCTTTGGAGTTATGCGAATCAATAAAAGTAACAGTTCTGATTGGTCTCGGTGTATCGGTCTGCGTAACAGCCATGACAAGAGCTTTGCTGTTGGACTGTCGGCTGGTATCAGCGTGACCGTCTGCAGTAATTTAGCGTTTGGAGGAACAACGGTTATCAAACGGCGGCATACCTCACGGATAGAACTGACCGAACTGGTGGACGTAGCGATGAATGAACTTGAGAACGAGTTCCTGATGTTGGAAACGGTTTGCGAAGACCTCAAAATCATCTATTTGAAAAACGATGATGAAGCTCGCAGCCGTATCGTCAGAGCCGCTGAATTGGGGGCAATCAACAGCAGTGATATTGTTCCTGTCTTCAAAGAGTTCAAGAACCCACATCATGAAGAGTTTTCTGAACCCACACGGTACTCGCTGCTCAACGCATTTACCGAAACGATCAAAAAGTACACGCCGCTACGGGTTGACCACTCGTACATGGCATTGAACCGTTGTTTCGGTCTTGACGGTCACCGACCTGAACTTTGGTAATCACCAGAAGCCCGACCTGGCTTTCAAAGAAGTGGTGCACCTTTGGAAGTATAAACGCACCCCGGGAGCGTATATGCTCCCGGTCATTTCGGAGGTTAATATGAATTGTAAAATATGTGGAGAAAAAGCCTATGTTGTAACGCAGACCCGTGGAGCGACCACGCTTCTCGGAGCCAGTGCAGGAGGCTATGTCGCAGCGACAGCAGGAGCGAAGACCGGAGCGGTTGTCGGTTCGTTTGTCTGTCCCGGTTTCGGAACGGTGATAGGTGGTCTGCTCGGAATTCTTACTGGAGCAGCCGCCGGAGCCGTTGCAGGTAACACCATCGGAAAACTGATCGATGATAATGTTCTTCGCATCTGGAAATGCGGAACTTGCGGTCACACTTGGAGGGCTGCATAATGGAACGCTGTCCAGATTGTGGCTCAACGCAGTGTATCCCATGGGACGATGGTTTCATCTGTTGCGACTGCGGTACGGAATTTGACTATCCTCATACGCTTGATGACGATGATTGCTTCTGACCGATTATAGGCAAATACCCAAGTCCCATCCACAGCGTGTTATGTTGTGGATGGGATTTGCCTGACAACGCCTTATGCAAAAAATCTTTTTTTATAGCATCTGATTTGTTTATACGCATAATTGGAGGATATTGACAATTCTTGCCGGCACAAATCGCTAAAAGTCTCATAGTATTGATGCAACTTATTAACCTCTTTCAGTTCGTGCAAAAACATCCCTAAACGGAAGTGATATTTATCCGGTTCATCTTTTTGCATTCTGAAATCTTGCAAGCCGATTTTAATTATCCCGATCAATTCCTGAAAACGTTCTTTGCTGTTTGTTTTTTGATTCTTTTTCATGATACAAGTTCCTTATTGTTAGTTAAAAAAGGGTATTCCCCTCATCTGATAATGATTTGCCAATTAAAATAAAAAACACAACTTTATTGGGCATAGCAAAGGCTGAAGCCGAATTCCCTGATATGCTTCTCATGATGCATCCCTTTTGTATCGGTTTTTGCCAGATAAGCAAGCCAGTTTATGATATTTATTCTCTGCTCTTTAAATCCTGCAAATCCTCTGCGCAACTTTATTGTTTGGTTAGAGCGAATGTTCTGATCAAATTGCCGGTCTAGCAATGGACAGGGATGGTTGACGTTAACACCCTGCCAATGTGCAGGCAATCTCAAATAATCGGCAAATATTTCATTGAGCATCTTACCTATACGAATTGCGCTTTGAATCTTGCTTGAATCCCAAATAAAGCCTACATGAAAATGCTCATGTCCATTTAACGATTTTTCTCTCACCCAGCCCGCCTGACTTTCAATACCCATGTTATTCAATTGTCTACGCAGATAAGTCAAACATAAACCTGTAACTTTAGCAGCAACAGTATCCGGAGTTATCGGAAGAGTAACTGTCATATGACATACTGATATTTGCGGATATTTACCGGAGAGATAATCGACTCTTTTGGTAAATCCATCAAGGATCTGTTCTATGATAAGATAAGGTGGTTTACTGGGAGATGTCTGGAACTCAATGATTCTTTGTCTTGGCATTTTTTCATTCACTTTCTTTTTTGTTGTTAATAATAACTTCCATATAACCGGAGGAGTTTTCAGCGTAATTTCAGCTTGAGAACTTTTCCGAGTTAGTCCGTCGTAACATGACGATGTCACAGTTATTTTTAACAGAAACAGCAATCGGTCATCCTCTGCCAATAACGGCAGAAAGGATGTCCATTAAAATGAACGATGTGAAAATCACAATGGAAACTGTCAGGATGTTTAAAAGAATTATGAGGCCGGTAGCAGAAGAAGGAATTATACCACTTCCGGAATTTAATGAAGTAATCAGTCAGCTCACGAGCTTAGCTGAACACGGTAACCCCAAGCCGGTAATTATTCCACGGCTTATTGACATGAAGGAAGCGTCCGAAATACTTGGTATCGGTTTGTCAAATTTCAAAAGGTTGGAAGCTGAAGGCGCATTCCCATTCCGGAGAAAAATGGTCGGCAGTTCCGTAAGATACAGAAATACCGACCTGTATGAGTTTTTGTTATCAGTGTAAATATTCAACTGGTTTACGTTTGGGATACTTCGGAGCTCGGTTTGGAACTTTCTTGCTGACCCCAGCCAGCCCCCGAAGTTTCTTGACATAAGATTCTGAGATGCCCAATGCTATGGCAACTTTTTTCAGTTCCATATCTTTATGCTGCTTTATGAACTGTATTTTTTCTTTTACAGAAAGTTTACGAACTGCACGATATTTCCAAATCTTATCTTGACTGTTTCGCGTAAGACGTACTGTATGTATCTTATTTTCAATATCGTCGCGTTCGAATACAATGTCAATATTAGTGGCTTCAGACGTATCGCTTTTTCGTTGAAGTTTGATG
Organism: Victivallaceae bacterium; assembly: GCA_045648225.1. Taxonomy (GTDB): domain Bacteria; phylum Verrucomicrobiota; class Lentisphaeria; order Victivallales; family Victivallaceae; genus UBA1784. The sequence continues at coordinate 3,160 of JAZRNP010000086.1, forward strand.
ATTTTATCAAATGGAAGGTTCCTGATCAGGTCACGTTGTTTCGCCATTGGAATATTCGTTGCCAGTATAACCGAGTATCGGGAACGTAAATCATACAAGAACTGGGCTAAATTAGCCAGCGAAATACCGAGTGTCCAGAATGCAGGAATATCCAAAACTATGATTTGGGTATCTGGATGATATTTCTCAAAATTTTTAATATAGCTTATCAAAATTTTGATTGCGGCATGTGTTGAATCAGCATGTACCTTCAGTGCGGTATAATGAAAATTATTTGGAGTCTGCAAGAAAGGATTGTCTGTTACCGGGTAACTTAAAAACAAATCTGACTCTGTTATTTTCCAATATGCATCCAACACTGAAGCTGGAGCTTGTGGAAGTGCGGCTTCGGAAAATTTACTGTCAAATACTGTTTCAAACCCGGCTTGTAGACCGGAGGTAAAACCATCATCAAAGTCGTTGATATAAAAATAAGCGATATTGCACGGTGAAACTTCCTGATATGTTTGTATATTTGCTTTTCCTGCTGATATTGCAGCAGCCCAATGGGTAAGATATTGTGTTCGGAATGCCGCATTGGCATCATAGACCCAGGTCAATGTCTGTCCCAAGATACCTGCTGCAATTTGTTTCCGCTCCAATGGTAGAGGGTTGCTCCAGTTTACTGATGGTGCGAACGCCGGTTGTTTTTTTAATTCTTCAACGTCTTCTTCAAACTGCTGTTTTGTAGAAAGAAAAACCGGGTATTTTGCAATATCCGGGCAATTATTTGTTTCCGGATAACTCATGACATAAACCGTCGTGTCTTCCGGGAAGCGGTCAATAATATCCAACGCATTCAAACAGGAAGTTCGCCAATCGTCTCCGGAATGTTCCACCAGATAGTAGATCACCGTTTTTCCGGAAAAAACAGAAAAATCCAAATCTTTCAAATCTGATTTTTGGAGAAATGATGTTGCACTCCATGACAACTCCCGTTCCAAGTGACGTTGGATCGCTTCTGCAAAAATCGGATTGTCAGAGAAAACAATGTACGGAACTTTTGCCAATGACTCCTGATAACAAAAAACTGGAGTCTCCGGAAGAGCAAAGTACAGCGTATCCTGAGTTCGATATCGCGCTGCTACAAATGCATTTTTGTGATCCTTTGAGAAGCCATACAACATATATCTTATTCCGGATCGAGAATCAAACATAGGAATATAGATTGTATTTTTCCAATTGTCTCCATTGGGACGTGCTTTGTGAAAAGTGTCCTTTAATCCATACAACTCTTTTTCTTTGGCGGCATCCCGTGGAAACGCAGACTGTGGAGACGGGCGGAAGAAACGTTGAAGCATTCCGTATATATATTTCGTTTCATCATTTATTTTAACATAATTCATGTTACCATATCTCCAGCAGTAATTAAGTTACTATAAGTGCCGTATAAGTATACTTCTGAAAGGCGCAAAAGTCAAGTAAAAATACAAAAAACTCCGACGGATTTTTCTGTCCGTCGGAGTTTTTAAAGATTTTTTTCAGGTATCAGTTTTTGAGGATTTTTTCGACCGCCAGCAACTCGGCTGACGGTTCCGGAATAGAGGAAATATATTCCAAGGCTCGTTTTATTTTTGCCAGTGGTGTCGAGTCGGCTGAACCGGCGATGGCTTCGACGGCGGCTCGCTGGGCGTCTTCCCCAATATGGGTGTAAAACTCATCGACAATCTCGGAATTGGCTCCAAGTATCGAGACTACCACCGATTTCGGAACTCCGGCTTCGGCACAAAAACTGGCAAAGGAATGGCGTAAGCTGTGGAAGCCCAGAACGGTTGTTTTTCGTTTACGCCCTTCTACCGCGACAGCAGTTTCTACTCCCAGATGATTAATGATTCTCATAACATCTATATTTACGAGATTATCACCAATGCACTTGCCTTTTTTATCTTTCTGTTTATAACGCTGGGCGACTTTGGGATTAACATAACCATCGACCTGACGTTCTTTCGCCTCAAGTAAAATTTGATAAAGCTGATCGGCGATGGGGATGGTAACACTTTGCCCAGTCTTATATTGGGTGACGCTGATTCTGCGATGTTCAAGATCAACATTTTGCCACTGCAGAAGTACACAATCTTTTAACCGCTGTCCGGTATACATTCCGATATAAAACACCACTTTTATTTCTTCTTTATTAAGAACTTTCACCTGTGGATCATCGAGAATTTCACGAAGTTGTTCTTCCTGCTCACGGGTGAATGCCAAACGGCGGACTGTAACGCCTTGCTCTTCGCGTTCTTTGCGCTTCAGAACCTTCAAATCAAAAGGATTGTCGCCGTCACGGTATTCTTGCAATGTATTGAAAATCTTACGCAGTCGAACGATTTTCCGATTATGCGTGGATACCGAAATCTGAGTAGTCCGCAGATAATCCGCAAATTTGATCACATCGGCTTCGGTGATTTGAGAGAATTGTTTTATTCTACGGTCCAAGATCCCGATAAATTCTGCCAATGTGGCTTCGTAAGCCAGCTGTTCCCGCATGGTTGCCGGTAATGCCCGCTGCGGATGGTTGGAATAAGTTTCCCAGATTTGCGATATCGGCAGCGATTTGGTTTGAGCCGCTAACTTGCGGGCGACTTTGACGTGAGTTGCAATGACTTCCAGATTGGTCGCTTGAACGGTTGGCAGCAGTGCCTTGGCTTTACGGATGGCTTCTTCCTGATTGGCGGTTTTCAAGCTCACACATTTGCGTTCACCTTTGACCTGGTAACGGAAATAGTAATTGCCACCTTTGCTGGTCTGGTAAACTGTACCTGTTTCAAGTTTGATGCGGTGAAGATCTGAATCCATTTTTCGCTTCCCCATAATTTACTCCCGACTGACTGATTTGACTTAATATAACTCAAGTTTCGGGAATTGAAAGCGTATATGGTAAAAAACGGCAACGATTGTTGCCGTTTTGAGGGTAATTTTGGTGGAGCAGATGGGAGTCGAACCCACGACCTATACGATGCGAACGTATCGCTCTAGCCAACTGAGCTACTGCCCCTTAAATATCTAATGTTCCATAATATACACTGTGCGGTTTGCTTTTTCAAGGCAGACGGAAAATATTTTTTATAAATATAACGGAAATAATGCCGCACTGTCAGTTGATTATTTCATCCGGATCCGGTGATTGATGCCTGAACCAGGTTCGCTGACGCCGGGCATACTGCCAGGTCGCTGTGGAAATTTTTTCCAGCAGCTCCGCACGGTCAAATTCGCCTGCCAGATATTGCGCAATGATCTTGTATCCCAACGCCTGATGTGCTGTCGGAGTATTGAAAAGTCCCTTTTTTATAGCGGCTTCGGCCTCTTCTATCCATCCGGTTTCCAGCATGACTGCGGCCCGTTGACGGATGCGGTCTTTCAGGATTTCCGCCGGTCGTTCGATCAGCCGGACGCTGCAGGGGAAACGGCGTTCATTCCGGCCGCTTTGCAGAGAAAGGATAGATTGCCCGGAGATGAGTTTCACTTCCATGGCCCGGATAAGTTTGCGGCGGCAATTCTGCCATTTTTCCAACGCTGCCGGATTGAGACGGCGCATTTCCTCAAAAAGTGCCGCTTCTCCGGATTCGGAATCGTACTTGGAATCCAACTCTTTGCGCAGTTCCGGATCTGCCGGCAGATCATCTATGCCGCAGATGAAACTTTTGACATAAAGTCCGGTGCCGCCGCAGAGAATCGGAACTTTTCCCCGGGCCCGCACTTCGGCAACCGCTTTTTCTGCGAGGATACAATAATCGGTCACGGTCATGCGCTGGTCGAGTTCCAAAGTTCCCACCAGATGATGCGGTATCCGTGAACGCTCTTCTGCTGTCGGCTGAGCGGTTCCGATGGGCAGATCCTTATAAAACTGCATGGAATCGCAGGAGATGATTTCGCCGCCGATGCGTTCGGCTTCCTTCAGTGCTGCTGAACTTTTGCCGCTGGCGGTGCAGCCGATGTATACGATCAAAGGAATATCACTCATTTACCGGCACCATGACGCTGTGATTGACGCTTGAAAAAACTTCTTGAAAATGGCACTGGAAACGCTCTTCCAGAATCCGTTTGTTTTCGGTAAGGTGTTTGATCGCAACCGGCGGTATACCGGGGATTTTCCCTGCCGGTCCGTCAAACAATATCCGGGTGCTGATCCCATTTTCCATAAAGGCGTACATCAGTGCCCATGGATCGCTGCCAAAGGTGGCATATACTGCCGGAATATCCGGGAAATTTTTTTTGAATTCCGCCGCAGTTTCCCGGGGAGAAAATTCTTTTTTGACGAAATGGCAGTCGATGAAATCTTCCTGTCCGCCGGGGCAGGGGTGGAGCGAACTGAATTTTGTCCGGAAACTTTCAATTTGTCCGAGTGCTTCCCACAGAATCGTGGCAAAGCAGATCACCAGGAACATTTTTTCAGCATATTTCCGGCCCTTTTTCTTTCGCATCAGGGCGAGGAAATTCTTTATTCCTCCGGCGATAAGCAATGCGAAAATCGGAAACATCGGAAAAAATACCCGGGGAAACGGCGCAACTTTGAAAATATACGCTGCCGGGATCGGCAGCAGCCAGATCAGACAATGAAAAATTTCAGGGGAGATCCGATGGCGTCGGATCGAGCCTGCCAACGCTGCCGGTATCACCGGCAAAAAGGTGAAAACTATTCCCATTGCCAACGCCAGCAGCATTGCACTGCCGTTGGGCCATCCTTCACCGAGTTTGGCGCAACGCAACACATTTTTGAAAATCGGGCCATAAAAAATTACCAACGCCAGCACTGGTACAACTGCGGCATTATAAATTCTCCGTTTTTTGAAAATCTGCCAGTTGCAGAATCCCGCCGCATAAAGTACAGCCGCCGCCAGCGCAGCGAGAGTTCCCGGCATGGTGCCGACACCCAGGAGTGAAAAGACAAACCATCCGGCACAAAAATATGCTTTGCCGGAATCAAGATATTTTGAAAGCATCCAGACTCCGCCGGAAACGGCCATCGCTGCCAGCATATAACCACGCAATGCGGTGCCGTAGATCGCAAACGGGAAACTGATGGCCAATGCGCTCAAAGCGATGAATGTGGCAATATTTCCGTTGCGGCGGCGCATCTGCCACAGAAAAAACAAAGTCAGAATCCCGCAGATAAACGGGAGCAGACGCAGAAAATCAAAAGAAAAATATTTTATCCACCAATGGAGAAAGATCGTGTGGATGATCTGATTGTTGGGGATGATGTAGGAGTGATAAATTTTTGCCGGAGTTTCCAGCAGAGCAAAATTCAATACAGTCAGTGCTTCATCGAACCACAGCGGGCGGTTCAACAAATTCCGGGCGGAGGTGGCAAAAAAGAAAATCAGTACCAGCAGCGCGACTTTTTCCATTTTCCCGGAAATAACAAAAGACCGGACAGGATTTTTCCTCTCCGGTCTTTTTGCAGTCATAGCTGTAAAAAATTACAGGCTGATGGCTTCGCAGGGGCAGCTGCCAACGCAGGCACCGCATTCGATGCAAGCGGCTTCGTCGATCACAGCCTTATCGGCGTCGATGGTGATAGCACTGACGGGACAGCTGTCAACGCAGGCACCGCAACCGGCGCAGGTATCTTTATCAATTTTAGCGGCCATTTTTCATTCTCCTTATTAACTTGAGGTTTAACACCAGAACTGTGTTTAATATAACGCCTGAAAGTTTAAATATCAAGCGTTTTTCTGTTTATTTGAGGGAAAGAGATGTTTTTTCTCTTTCCCGGCAGTAACTTTTACTGGATATTGGGCATGGCGGGCATCGCCGGAGCTTTGACAAAGTAGGTGACTTTGGCAGCTTTTTCCTGTTTGGCGATGAAATCCATCAGTGCACGCTGTTCTTTTTCGGCCTTAAGGGAGGCGATCAGCTGGGCCTTGACCTGAGCGAACGGTATGACCGATTTTTTCTGCAGAGCATCCCGGCGGATGATGTGGTAACCATACTGGGTTTCCACGATTTCGGAAATCTGGCCATCTTTGAGAGTGAGGACAGCTTTTTCAAATTCGGGAACCATCTGGCCTTTCTGGAAAGCACCGAGGGAACCGCCGTTGGCACCGCTGGGGCACTGACTTGCAGTTTTGGCCTTGGCTTCAAAGAGAGCGGGATTGGCTTTGAGTTCGATCAGAATGGCTTCAGCTTTGTCTTTGGCAGCTTTTTTGGTTGCGGCGTCGGCTTTGGCATCAACCATGATCAGGATGTGAGAAGCCCGCATGGCGTCGGCCGGATCGGCGGGGGATTCAAACATTGCCGGATTTTCTTTGTAGAATTTTTCCGCATCGGCTTCGGTTACATCGATGCCTTTGTAGACATATTTCTGCAGGAAGCTCTGCATGGCGATCTGCTGCTGAGCCTCGGGATTGCCAGCGATCTCGTCGATGTATTTGGCGAGGGTGGTTTTGCGCATGGCGAGCTGTTTGGTGATGACTTCGATCTGCTCTTTGGGCATCTTTTTGAGGTCAGCTTCGATGAATTCTTTGGCCGCTTTGGCTGAGGGTTCGATGCCGGCCTTTTTCATGGCGGCAAGCATCAGGTCATTGATGACCATGGATTTGACCAGTTCTGCGCCCATCATCTGAAGCTGGGAATTGATTTCCGGAGTAAGTTTGCCGCCGGGGATCTGCTTATTGAATTCGGCGATGAACTCCTGTTTGGTGATGGTTTTGCCATTGTATTCCGCCAGTTTTTCGGGCCAGTTGGTCCAGAACGGTTTGAATTCGGCGGTTTTGGCAGTTTTTGCATCGGCTTTGGCATCGGTTTTGGGGGCGGCGGCAAAGAGAGTTGCACCGGTGATTCCCGCAGCCAGCATGGCAGTCAATAAGATACTCTGTTTCATTTAGGATTTCCTCCTGATTTTTTCCGCAGACGATTTTGCGGAAGTTTGATTTCAGCCGCAGGAAATTTATCTGCGGCAACTTACACTAAACACTAATAATACATCCGGATAAAAAATCAATACCGTTATTCAAAGTTGCGTAAAACTTTCAGAATCCGGTGCTTTTCCGGGTTTTTATCCAAGCCGATCAATACAAATGAACCACAGGTTTCGTAGATCGGGAATGGTATTCCATTGAAATAGATCCTTTTAGATTTGCTGATTTTCTCCAGACGCTGCCGGGACATTTTGGCCGAGCGATCGAATTTATATATACCGATCCCGGAACCTGCAACACGGGCCTCCAATGCTTCGGTTGCTCCAAGCGGACGGTGATCCAGCGGATTGACCTTTTCCACAACGAGTCCCTCTTTGCGCAAAGCAGTGACGAAGTCAGCCGGCTGCAGGTAGTTGTTGTTAACCTGACATCCGGAAAAGATCACAATGCCGAACAGTGCAGCTGTAATTTTTATCAGGAATCGTTTCATTGTCAAAATCCTCTGCAAATAGTGAAGTTCATCTTAAAAATATAGCACATTTCCCGTTATTTGTCAAATACTTGGAATTTTCCGTCATTCAATTCCACGGCCCGGGTCGCCCGGGAGGCGATCTGGTGATTGTGCGTTATCATCAGGATTGCCAGCTGCGGATTGGTTTCCCGCATCGTTGAAAAAAGATCAAGGATTTCATTTCCGGTATGCGGGTCGAGATTGCCGGTCGGTTCATCGGCCAGCAGCAGAGGCGGATCGTTTATGAGAGCCCGGGCGATGGCGGTACGCTGCTGTTCGCCGCCGGAAAGTTCCGTCGGACGATGGTTCAGCCGGCTGGCAAGCCCCAGTTTGTTCAGCAGTTCGATGGCCCGTTCTTTTGCCCTGAACGGTGAAAGTTTCGCCAGTCTGCCGGCCAGAATCACATTTTCGAGGATCGACAACTCCGGCAGCAGATGGTAGGATTGAAAGACGAAACCAATACCGCTTGCCCGGAATGCTGCCGCTTGACGCCGGTTGAATTTACCGGCATTCACCCCGGAAAATATGATATCTCCGTCGTCTGGCCGTTCCAGAAGACCGATGATGTTGAGCAGCGTGGTTTTGCCGCTGCCGGATGCTCCATAGATACAAACCCATTCACCGGCGTTGAGGGTGAAATCGACTCCTTTGAGCACTTCGAGACGGTTGTTGCCCATCCGGTAGCTTTTGCAGATATTTTTCAGTTCGAGAATCGGGAAATTATTCATAACGCAATGCCTCCGCCGGATCGAGCCGTGCTGCGCGCCATGCCGGAAGCAGTGCGCCAAGCGTACACAAAATAATGCTTGCTCCAATGATCAACAGCACATCTCCCGGTACGATATGTGCCGGAAGTTCGTTGAAAAAGTAGAACTTTTTGGGGAAGAGCTCCATTCCGCTTACACTGGAGACAAACTGCAGGATATTGTTGCGGAAACGGATCACTATGATGCCGAGAATCGTTCCGGCAACGCTGCCGATGACTCCCACCAGAAGCCCCTGAAAGATGAATATCCGCATCACTGCCCCATCGGAACAGCCGAGAGCTTTCAGCAGTCCGATCTCCCGGGTTTTCTGATAGACCGAGGTGATCAAGGTATTGGTGATGCTGAATGCGGCGACCAGTACGATGAAAATGAGCAGAAAGAACATCATCATCTTTTCCACATTGAGCACATCCAGAAATTTGCGGTTCGCCTCTTCCCAGGAGACTACGACGCAATCCCGGAGCTCATGCCGGAGTTTTGCCAGAAGATCGTTCTGGTTGAAAGGATCTTTACCCCAGCCGAATACCGACGTGGCACTGCCCCAGGGCAGATCAAACAGATCCGTGGCATCATCCGGATCGGCGAAAAAGATTATCCGGTCAAAGTCGGATTTTCCGGCCGAGTAGATAC
>JAZRNP010000087.1:0-1288 GCA_045648225.1 Victivallaceae bacterium
TGACGGCATTCAAAATGGATGTGTCAGGGGATATTCCGCCTCCAGGAAAGTGGCCCGCTGAACTGCCGCCGCTTCCCGCCGGAGCCCGTCCGGAAATGGTTATGGAACTGCCTCGACTCGATGCGGTTTACGGTTCATTCAACAGTAACGAAGCTTCCGGAGTACAGCAGCTGGCATCCTATTCCGCCCGGATGGCGAGTGCCGGATGGTATCATGCCGGAGCAGAACACTCTCCGGCGATCCGGGGGCGCGGAGAAATTTATTTTAAAAATCATCCATCCCGTCAGATCATGTGGATCCAGTTCGGAACGGATGGCAATGGTGCATTTTATCTGAAAAAGTTGAAAAAATAAGAGGACAGTTTTATGAAATCGACACTTTTACTGATCGTTTTTGCTGCGGTTTTTTCGTTGTACGCAGAGTCGGTACGCTTCCGTTCCGGCAAGGTGCTGGCGGCAGAACTTACCACCGCCAAAATAAAGATCGGCAATGTCAATAAAGAGGTTCCGCCGGCAATTCCGGCCCGGCCGGTTTACGCCGTGGTTTCGGTCAAATTGGATGATTTGCGCAATATTTCCGTTTTTGACTATGTACTGACCAGCTACGGCAGAGAATTTCCCTGTATTGCGATCAAGAGCGGAAAAACTTTTGAATTTTCCGATACTCCGGTTTCTGCATCCGGAGTCATCCAGCTGCTTTTTGCCGGTGACGGTCTGCTGATCGGTAAAATGGCGAAGGAAACCCTGATTCTCAAAAGCAAATTCCCCCCGAAAGGATTGCACGATGCCAAGCTGCTTTTTACCAATATCGGCAGCAAGGCCCCAACTGAGATATCGGCGATCCCGGCTGATGGAAGTTTCAATGTTCCGGAGAAAAAATAATGCCGAATTCTCCTGCCCCCTTTCTCCCGACTTCCAGAAAAGAGATGGATCGTCTCGGTTGGGATGAGTTGGATATCATCATAATCACCGGAGACTGCTATGTCGATCATCCATCTTTCGGCAGCAGTATCATCGGCCGTTATTTGGAAAGTCTCGGTTACCGGGTCGGTATCATCGCTCAGCCGGATTGGAAAGATCCCGCCAGTTTACAGGTAATGGGACAACCCCGGATCGGTATCGGAGTATCCAGCGGCAATATGGATTCAATGGTCAATATCTATACTGCCGGACGCCGGATGCGCCGGGACGATATGTTCTCGGAGGACGGCAAGACCGGAAACCGTCCGCCTCATGCGCTGCCGGTCTATTCGCAGCTTGCCCGCCGGGCGTTTCCCGGAAAGCCGATC
>JAZRNP010000088.1:0-4097 GCA_045648225.1 Victivallaceae bacterium
ACTGCATTTCTGGATATTGCTCCGATTAACTTCGGCCATGTGCTGGTCATTCCCAAAGAGCATCATCAGTCAGTCTCAACTCTCCCGGAAAATGTTTCCGGCAGAATGCTTAAAGTGGCCTCCCGCATCGGCATCATCCTCAAACGCCGTGATGAATATGATGCCTATAATCTTCACCTCGCAGACGGTACTGCCGCCGGTCAGGTGGTGATGCACGCCCATATGCACGTGGTTCCCCGCGGCGTGGAAGACAATTTCCGCTGGAACTGGCGGCAGCTCACCTATCCCGACGGCAAAGCTGCGGAAATGGCAGCGGAGATCGCCGGTAAACTGGCAAGTGCCCTTGACAAGGAGGATTGATCATGTCTGTCCGTACCGGGAAACTGTTTGTTGCGCTTCTGGCGGCACTGTTTACGGTATTGCCGCTGCGCGGAGATGAACTGGACAACTATTCCAAAATGCTTGACCGGCTGGAAAACGGTTTCTGGCGAACTGCGTTCAGCAAGGTTGATTCAACCAGAAACAGCTATGCTGAACTTATCAATTCGATGCGGGAATGTGCCAAGCGGATCAATCATCTGGAATATCTCAACAGTGTACCGCGCAACAGCGGAGACCTTACCAGCAATGTGCTGAGGATCAGCAATCTGCTCTCCGACAATATTGCTTTCCGTAAGAAAAGTCTGACTTTCAGCAATCTCAAAAAAACCAATATTGAAGTTTTTCGCAAAGCAGTTGCCAAAGCAAAGGGACTTTCTTCCCGAAGCCGTCCGATTCCCGACAAAGAACTTTCTCTGACGGCATACCGGAATTTTCTGAATGAAGTCAAAGATGAAAATATCGCGATCATAGAAAAACGCACCACCTCGGTCCGGGAGTTGAACCGCAGTCAGAGAGAATTTCTGGTCAAAACCGCACAATCTTTTTATACTTTCATCACTGAATTGCGCTTGACCATATTGAAAATGCGTCAGCAGCATCCGGTATTCATCTCCAAAAAAAATAATAAATAAACATTTGTTAAATATAAACAGGAAATCAGATAATGAGTGAAGTAAGAACCCGTTTCGCCCCCAGCCCCACCGGCTTTATGCACGTCGGCAACTTGCGTACTGCCCTTTATGCCTGGCTGCTGGCACGTTCACAGCAGGGTAAGTTCATCCTCCGTATTGAGGATACCGACCAGGCACGTTATGTTGAGAATGCGGTCGAAGTGATCTATGCAACTTTGAAAAGTGCCGGACTGGAACACGATGAAGGTCCGGATAAAGATGGCGGCGTCGGTCCGTACATTCAAAGTGAACGCCGGGGTCTCTACCGGCAGTACGCCGAACAATTGGTCAAGTGCGACGCCGCATACTATTGCTTCTGCGATAAATGCGAAGATGAGAACAGCGAAGAGATCCATGATGCTTCGGCATTGTGCCCCTGCGCTTCACTCTCTGCCGCCGATGCCGAAGCCCGGGTCAGAAACGGCGAAGCCCATGTGATCCGTCAGCGGATCGACCGCACTCAAACCTCCACATTCACGGATACTGTTTTCGGTGAGATCACCATCGAAAACAAAGTTCTGGACGATCAGATCCTGCTCAAACGGGACGGAATGCCCACCTACAACTTTGCCAATGTGGTAGACGATCATCTGATGGGGATCACCCATGTCGTACGCGGTTCGGAGTATCTTTCCAGTACGCCGAAATATAATCTGCTCTATCAGGCGTTCAACTGGGAGATCCCGGAATATGTGCATCTGCCGCTGATCATGGGACGGGATGCAGAAGGAAATGTTTCCAAACTGTCCAAACGTCACGGCTCAGTGAGTTTTGAAAATCTGGTCACTGAAGGCTATCTGCCCGAAGCCATTGTCAACTACATTGCCCTGCTGGGTTGGTCCCCTAAAAGCGACCGGGAAATTTTCACGCTCGCTGAATTGGCGGAAAGCTTCAGTGTTGCCGGTTTGAACAAATCACCGGCGGTCTTTGATTACGACAAACTCCGCTGGATGAACTCCGAATACATCAAGGCACTTTCTCCGGACGAATTCGCCCGGAAAGCTCTTCCTTTCACCACCGTAGCCGACTCTTTCCTTTCCGGTGCGTGGGATAAGATCGCCGCACTGCTTCACACCCGGGTCGAAACTTTTGCCGACTGTCAGGAAAAAATCGCCTTCCTGTTGGAGCAGCCGGAGTACACCGTGGAACTTTTTACCCACAAAAAGAGCAAATCCGACCCGGAAAACACCGCCGCAGATCTGCCGGTCATCCGGGAGAAACTTGCAGCCGTTGCCGATTGGAACGCTGAAAATATTTCCGCCGCCCTTTCGCAATTTGCCGCCGATACCGGAGTCAAAGCCGGACGCCCCATGTGGCAGGCCCGGATCGCCGTTTCCGGCTGTGCCGTCACCCCCGGAGGACCGGGAGAGATAATGGAAATCCTCGGCAAAGAAGAATCTTTGCGGAGAATCGATATGGCATTGAAAAAATTTTAACTTTTACAAAGGAGAAAAAATGAAACGTAATCTTTTATTGGTACTGCTGCTGATTTCCGCAGCAGCGTTTGCCGGAAAACCGGCGAAGTATGTGTTCCTGATGATCGGTGACGGTATGGGACCGGAATTCTGCCGCTTGTACATGAGCCAGTATCCCGATTCCAACTTCAGCAAATTCGCCCAGCGTATTCCGACCGGAACCAATAACATTTACGGCAAGACCACCGACTCCGCCGCCAGCGGTACCGCACTTGCCTGCGGCATCAAAACCTACAATACCGCCATCGGTGTGAACAAAAGCAAAAAACCGGTCACCAGTCTGGCAAAAAAACTCAAAGAGCAAAATTGGAAGATCGGTATCATCTCCAGTGTCGGTATCAATGATGCCACTCCGGCGGCTCATTATGCCAACCAGATCACCCGCAAAGAACGCGGTAAAATCATTACCGATATGTTTGCGTCCAAATTTGATTTCTTCGGTGTCAGCACCTTCCTGAGCCAGAAAGAATACAAAAACAAAGATATCACCAGAAACCTGACAAAGAATGGTTACACTGTCGTCAAAGGCAAACAGCTCTCCGCTTTGAAACCCGGCAACAAAAACGTGGTCATGTCCGACACCCACGCCGGCAACAAGCCCCGACTGGCAGATGTCACCGCCAAAGCCGCTGGACTGCTCTCTGCCGACGGCAGCAAATTCTTTATCATGGTCGAAGGCGGTGCCATCGATCACTGCAACCACCGCAACGATCACGCCGCTGCACTCAAAGAGATGATCGAATTTGATGCCGCCATCGGTGAAGCACTCAAATTCGCTGAAAAACATCCCGAAGAAACCCTGATCATCGTCACCGCTGACCACGACACCGGCGGCCCCAAGATCAACGACATTGCCAAATACCGCAAAGAATCCTTTTTCAAGCAGACCAAATCTTTCGGTACTCTCACCGATATGGTCATCAAAATGAAGGAGAAAAAAGCTCCTGCTGCGGAGATGATCCGGGCGGTCACCGATGGTGTCGGCATCGTCAATCTCTCTCCGGAAGAGGGCGCAAGAATAGAAGCCGCCTGTCAGCAGTTCATCACCGGCAAACAGACCAAAACCGACAAATTCACCGCCAGCATGGGCTACGGCAAATACAATCCGCTGATTATTGAAGCGTTCCGTATCCGGGACAACCGCAATGGTTTCATCTACACCAGCTTCGGACATACTTCTGTCAAAGTTACCACCTTTGTCAAAGGTGCCGGAGCAGAAAACTTCAAAGCTCCGCAGGAAAACAGCGACATTCCGCATCGCATCGCCACTGCAGTCGGATTTCCCGGTATGCTGAAAAAGTAAATTTTTTTGAGAAAGCATAAAACATGAAACGGAATATCTTAATGATATTGCTGTTGCTGGTCTCCGTGACCGTCTTTGCCGGGAAACCGGCAAAGTATGTGTTTCTGATGATCGGTGACGGCATGGGACCGGAATTCTGCCGTCTCTATCTGAGCCAGTCTCCCGATTCCAATTTCAACAAATTTGCCAACCGGGTTCCCACCGGCACCAACAATGTTCTTGGCACGACTACCGATTCCGCTGCCAGCGGTACCGCTATCGCCTGCG
>JAZRNP010000089.1:0-2505 GCA_045648225.1 Victivallaceae bacterium
ACATGGCTACGATCCGACTTAGCGCAGGGCAACCCCAATAAAAAATCACGCTTTCTGCGTCATGCAGAAAGCAACAACGTAAAAATGAAAAATCTCAATGGCAAGTTTACTTGCAACCTTGAGATTTATTATTTTTGCAGTGATTTTTTAACGCCGCTTGGAAATGAGCAAAAAAAATGGCGGAGAGAGAGGGATTCGAACCCTCGAACGGGAAAACCCGTTAACGATTTTCGAGACCGTCGCCTTCGGCCACTCAGCCATCTCTCCGCTGTATAAAAAGCAGGGTTGCTTTTTTGTATTGCCTTAATATAGCGCATCTTTTGGATTTTGGCAATCCAAACCACAAAAATTTCTTGGAAATTTAATGTTTTCAGAGTGTGCGCCGATCCGGGGAGAGGGAATTCTGTTCATTTTTTTCAAAGTCAGGGGCGGATCTTTTCTGGAATTCCGGAAAAATCACATCTTTTTTGTAAAAAAACTTGCAAAAAACATTTTTGTCGTGTAACTTATACAGACGGGTATTTTTTTTAATAAAATAAGAGGAAAGTTTGCGGTAGATCTTATGGAAAGAAAAACAGTCAGTCAAGCGCAGATTTATGTCCGCGATGCAGTGAACCGGGCTGCCCAGCAGGCCGGAATGAGGGACTTCGCCGGTGCTGTAAAAACACTTTTGCCGGTGATTAAACGTAATCTGGACATCCCGCTTTTGTTTGAAAAGATCCGGGATTACGAGGTAAACAAGCTGAAAAATCAGGACAAAGCAGCGAAATTTTCAGCGGTAATGTCTTCGATTTTTACTCTCCCGGCAATCTATATCATGTCAATGATCGATCCCCTGAGAGCGATGCAGATGTGCGAAACCAGTCTGGCAAATTATGTGGACAATCCGGCAGTGCTCAATGCTCTGGCCAGTGTTTCTGAAAAGGCCGGAGCTCCCTGGGGCGTGGTGAGCGGACTTAAAACATTGTGCAAACTTCATCCGGGCAATGAGGCCAAAATGCGGTGGCTTGCTGATGCCATGCAGCAGAATAATCAGGCTCTTGATGCTCTTAAAATCCATCAGGAACTGCTCAAAACTAAAAGTTCTTCCGGTACTTCGCTTGCTCAGCAGGCTGAATTGCGTTCAGCGATGGCTCTGGCCAGTATCGAACGCGGTAACTTCAATGACCGCCGCAACGCCCATGCCAACACCGCCGACGCCGAAGATGCCATGATCGCACAGCTGCTGGAAGGAACCATCCACGATGCAGCTCAGGCGCAGGTGCTGATCAACCGTTTTACTGCTGAACTCAAGAAAAACGACTCCATCGATATGCGGCGCAAGCTTGCTGATGCATACATGGTTGCCGAACAGTATGAAGAGGCTTTGCAGGAATACCGGACCGTCGCTGAAAAAATCGGTGTTATGGACCCGGTGCTTGACAAGCACATTGAAAAAGCCTACATTTCCCAGCTTAAAAAGAATATTGCCATTCTCCAGGCCAACCCCGAAGCTTACGAAAATGCTGAAGCTCAAATTGCCGAACTGGAAAACGAGTGTCAGGCTTACCGGTGGCGGCATACGGTCAAACGGGCCGAACAGTTCTCCGGTGATATGCAGCTGCAGTTTGATCTCGGTGTTCTCCAGTTTGAAAACAATATGTTCGCCGAAGCGGTGGAAACCTTTACCCGGGTTTCCGACAACCCGCAGAAACGCCGGGCCAGTCTGGTTTATCTCGGACGCTGTTCGCTCGCAAACAATGAGTTTGACAAGGCGATCAATTATCTGGAAGATGCGATCAAAGAGATGTTCCGTATGGATATCCAGAAACGGGAAGCTCTCTACTATCTGGGTAATGCCTACGAGTTTTGTGGAAATAAAGAAAAGGCTCTGGAGGCTTACCGCAAGATCAGCTTCAACATGGCTAATTACCGGGACATTCAGGAACGGATGGCCGCTTTGAACGAGTCCGGTGAAACAAACTGAATCATTCTTTGAAGAAAGGATTAAAATATGGCAGAACAGGACAATACTCCTC
Source organism: Victivallaceae bacterium (assembly GCA_045648225.1). GTDB lineage: Bacteria > Verrucomicrobiota > Lentisphaeria > Victivallales > Victivallaceae > UBA1784. The sequence continues at coordinate 2,019 of JAZRNP010000089.1, forward strand.
CGATCGAAAATGAAGATCTCAAGGCCCGTAAAACCGTGCGGTTGAATCCGGCCGGTCTCGACAATACCAATACCAGTAATCTGGAAATGTTCAGTGACACCCAGACCCGGCGCACTGTCAAACTCAAGCCGATCCTTGCCGGCAAGGCGGTACCTGCTCCGCTTGAAGCTCCGAAAGCTACGGTTGAAGTCAAGCCGGCTATTCCCGGTGTAGATAATGTCGCCAGTGCCAGTACGCTCAAGCTTACTCCTGCTCCGGCAGTTCCGGCAGATGCCAGCACGCTCAAACTTACCCCTGCTCCGGCTGGTGCCGACGATACTCAGACCCGCAAGGCTGCGGTTTTGAAACCGGCTGCTCCGACAGCTCCGGTGATCCCTGCTGCTCCTGCCGCTCCCAAACCGCTGGATGATACCAATACCCGCAAGGCTGCAGTGGTGAAACCGGCTGCTCCCGGAGCTCCTGCCGAAGAGGCTTCGGAAGAAGAAAA
>JAZRNP010000090.1:0-1224 GCA_045648225.1 Victivallaceae bacterium
ACCGCTTGGCCTCCGACTTGGTCATGATTATTCGCACTTTCTCATTCTGGCGGCGAAAAGGGTGTCGCAGTTGTAAATGCCGCCATCGATCCGGAGCATTCCTGGAGCGATGCTGCCGGTCAGCGGATTGGGGAAGGGGTCGAGTTTGAATTCCGGATGTTTATCCAGAAATTTCCGGACGACCGAACTGTTTTCCGCATCAAAGAGTGAACAGGTGGCGTAAACCAGAACTCCGCCGGTGCGGACTGCTTTGGCATAATTTTCCAGAATTTCCAACTGCTGGACCGCCAAATCTGCGATGTCCTCTTCGGTCAGGATCCATTGGGCCGCCGGATTGCGTCTCCACACACCGGAGCAGCTGCAGGGAGCATCGATCAGCACCCCGTCAAAAGGATGTTTGACTTTGCCGCTTGCTGCGATATTTTCTTTGGTCGTGATATTGGGGAATCCGGCTCTCCGGGCCCGTTGCCGGAGATCATCCAGTTTATAACTGCGGATATCGCTGGCCGTCACATTGCCTTTACGTTTCATCAATTGGGCCAGCTGCAGAGTTTTACCACCGGCTCCGGCGCAGGCATCGAGCCAGCGTGAACCCGGACGGGGATCGCAAACCAATCCTACGCACTGACTGGCGAGATCCTGGATTTCAAAACGTCCTTTGCGGTAACTTTCCAGAGAATACATATTGACTTTGGCCCGGATAGCCAGCGCATCGGAAACGTTTTCGACCGGGATGATTTCCACTTCATTGGCGGCAAGTTCGTCCATTAAAAGAGAACGCTCCTCCGGAGAACACTGCAATCTCAAATAGATCGGCGGACGCTCCTCCAAAGAGGCGATGAATTTATCTTTATCCAGATCTTCCGGAAGTTTTTCCCATATCCACTGCGGAATAAGATTAACATTGGAAATGGCAGCTTCTGTTCGGAAGTAATCAGCCATCTGTCTGGCCCGGCGTTCCGGTGAATTGGCCGGGGGCGGCAGGGCAGGGGAGAGGGCATGACCGTTACGCAGGATTTCGGCATTTTCTCCGTTTCCGGCTACAAATGCTCCGGCCATGAGTAATGCGCCGAGTTCTTTGGTCGTAAAACGAACCGTACCGGATTCCAGCTCCTCTTTGCGGTCAAGCGGCAGATATTTGCGCATATATCCCCAGTAGCGCAGCAAGCCGTAGATCATTTCGGAGATGAAGGCCCGATCCCGGGAACCGCAGCGGCGGTTTTC
>JAZRNP010000091.1:0-8114 GCA_045648225.1 Victivallaceae bacterium
GCATTATGAATATCATGCTGGTCTCCGTCACCGAACGCACCCGGGAAATCGGTTTGCGTATGGCCGTCGGTGCCAGAAGCCGGGATATTCTGCAGCAGTTCCTCATTGAAGCTGTCGTGTTGTGTCTGGTGGGCGGCGTGCTGGGCATCCTGCTCGGCCACGGCGCAGCTCTGCTGCTGGAAAGCCAGTTGAACTGGCCCATCGAATCCAGTCCGACAGCAGTGGCGGCGGCATTTATCGTTTCGGTGAGCATCGGTATAATCTTCGGATTCTACCCGGCGTGGAAAGCCTCAAAACTCGACCCGATCGAAGCCTTGCGCTACGAATAAAAATTCCTGACAAATCAACTTTTCGGAGAAAACATATATGAATCTGTTGTCAAATGAAGTCCGGGGATTCCTCGGCAATTCCTCGATGATCCGCCGGATGTTTGAAGCCGGTATCGAATTGAAAAAACAGTACGGTGCAGATAACGTCTACGATTTCAGCCTGGGCAACCCCGACCTGCCGCCTCCGCCGGAAATCAAAACGGCCATGCAGGAAATTTCCGCCGATGCCGACAAGATGTTTTCTTTCGGATATATGCCCAATGCCGGAAGTATCGAATGCCGTTCCGCACTGGCAAAGCTGATCAAAAAAGAGCAGGATCTCACCGTTGATCCGGCAGATATCATTGTCACCTGCGGTGCCGCCGGTGGTATCAATGCCTTTTTCCGTGCCGTTATGGAGCGGGGCGACGAGGTCATCTGCCCCTCCCCCTACTTTGTGGAATACGGCTTCTATGCCGGAAACTACGGCGGGACATTGAAACCGGTTCCGACCAATGAAGATTTTTCGCTGAATATCGCCAATATCGAAGCGGCGATCACTCCGCAGACCCGGGCGGTGATTCTCAACTCCCCTAACAACCCCACCGGTAAAATCTATACCGCAAGCGAACTTGCCGAAGTCGCCGAAGTTCTGCTTGCCGCCAGAAAAAAATACAACCGGATGATCTACATCATCGCTGATGAGCCCTACCGTTTCCTCAACTTTGACGGACAGGAAATTCCCTCTATCGCCAAAATTTATGACGGAACCATCATCATCGGTTCATTTTCCAAAACGTTGTCCCTGCCCGGCGAACGTATCGGCTACATCGCTGTTTCTCCGCAGCTGGAGAACAAAGCCGAACTCATCGGTGCCATGACTCTCACCAACCGCATCCTTGGTTTTGTCAACGCCCCGGTGGTCGGTCAGAAACTGATCGAAAAGTGCTGGGATTGCCAGGTCGATCTCGACATCTACCGCCGCCGCCGCAATGCCATGGCCAAGGTACTGGATGATGCAGGTATCGAATACATCATGCCGGGTGGAGCATTCTATTTCTTCCCGAAATCCCCCGTTGCAGATGAACGGATTTTTATCGATGCGCTGCTCAAAGAACGGGTACTGGCGGTTCCGGGCCGCGGCTTCGGCGCACCGGGCTACTTCCGTCTGGCGTTCTGCGTTTCTGAAAAGAATATCACTGATTCCGCAGAGAGCTTCAAGCGGGCTATGGCCGCCATTAAATAAGTAATAACAGCGGACGCGCTGATTGCGTAAGCGGCAGGTCTCGTGAACGGAAGTTCTCGTCGCCTGCCGCTTTATTGTTATCATCCGGCAAAACGCCGCCGCCTATTTCACAACCGCCGCCAGGCGGAACCTACACTACCTCTCGCCGGTCGGGCGGTCAGCCCGACAGATCGGCGCAACTCCAACCGACCTCCGATTCAAGCGGCGGATGCAGTGTGAGGTAATGTCGCCGTCAAATCAAGGCGACAGCGAGGGAGTGGACTGGTGTCCTCGACCGAGATGGAGTCCGCCGATTTGACAAGAGATTGCCCGCAATGCGCCGCCGCCATTTCTTCAGTAAACGAAGTATACCAAAACCGGCATGGTGCCGGAACTTGTCACCGTAACTTCCGGAGATGTTACGGTGTTGAGCGTGGCTTCATACCACCATTTCAAGGGTCGGTCACAGAGGGGATACTGCACACCGGCAGCGGTCACTCTTGCGCCGGGATCGAAACTGAAAAATGATATCTGGCTGCCGACTTCAAGATCCCCGAAAGTTGCTTCGCCATTCACGGCGGCAAAACGTCCGTAGTCGGTCATCAGCAGAATACCCGGGAAATCTTTGGAAAATTCGGCAAATTGGGCGAGATTTCCCAACAGATGGTCTTCACGCTTGCCGGAGGCTCCGAGCAAGTGAGTGATCTTGAATCCCCGTTCTCTGGCGAAACGGAAACATTTGGCAAGGTCGTTGGTCTCCTGTTCGGAAACTTTGATCAAACGTTCCGGATATTTTGCCCGGGTTTCCGGAGAAACGCTGTCCAGATCTCCGACGATAAAAGAGGGTTCCAAACCGTAACGACACAACGAATCCGCCGCACCGTCACAGCAGATGACAACCGGAGCATTTTTCAAAATTTCCAGAACAGCGGGATTTTCCGGAAAAGCTCCGTCCGCCAGAATAACTGCATTCATTTGCCGAATATCCTTTCTGCATTGCCGCTGAATATAAGTCGGTTCTCTGTTTCGCTCAACTTCATCGCCAGCACATCAGCGATCGCCTGTTCATGACGGACGGCCGGATAATCACTGGCAAACAATATCTTATCAACGCCGTGAGTCCGGACGATTTTTGCCGCTTCGTCGGCACCGAGCTTAAAAATTGAACTTGATGTATCAAAATAAACATTGCGGCCGACCAGATGTTTCCAGGACTGTTCCCATTCGCCGTATCCGCCGAAGTGGGCGGCAATAACGGTCAATTGCGGAAATTCATCCAGCACCCGGGCCAACCGGTAGGGACTGGAAAAGTCGGTGCGGGAATCGCCCAGATGGATCATCAGCGGCAGCGAAGAGTCCAGTTTTTCATATATCCGCATCATCGCCGGTTCATCAATATAGATCTGCTGAAAATCCGGATGCAGTTTTATTCCTTTGAGCCCGGCAGCTCTGATACGGCGGATTTCGGATTCAATATCCGGGAAATCCGGATGGATCGTACCGAATGCAGTGAACCGTTCCGGATAAAGCTCTTTGACTGCCATCAGAAAATCGTTGGCGGGTATGACCTGTTCCGGCTTGGTGGCACAGGAAAAAACAACCGCCTTTTTCACACCGGATCCATCCATACTGGCGAGCAGATCGCCGACAGAACCATCGCCCTGCCATTTAAAATTATAGAATTCTTCAAGAGCACAAACCACTTTGCCGGCAATTTTGTCCGGAAAAATGTGTGCATGAACATCAAAGCAATTCAACGTAACCATTCCTTTCCGCATAATTTTGTATAATATATCATTTATCTTATCCGCCCGCAAGGGCAAAAGTGGATTTTTCAACATTTGCGTGCTATATTTACATACGAAACAATTTACTGCAAGGATTTTTGTAACATGAACAGACTGACGCTGAACCGCATTACCAATTATCTGATGTTTGCCACGCTCTGCCTTTTCACGGCCGGTTGCCTCTACCTTTTTATTATGATGCTGGTCTCCCGGCTTCAGGGCGATACTCCGTCACCGGTGATTCCGTGGACGACGTTGCAGATCGGTTTTGTGCTGATCGTGGTTCCGTTTTTCGGAAAAAGATTATTTTTCAAGATCGTCGAAGCTCCGGAAGATGTGGAACTGCCCCGGGAAGCCGGATTGTTTGTCGGACTTCTGCAGGGTCTGCTTTACGGAGGAACGCTGCTGATCTTAGCCGGAGCAGGATTGTTTTGTTTTGATCCGATACGGTTGTTTGATCACAAAATCTTTTACTGGGCGATGGCAACGTTGGCTCTGACCGGTTTCGCCGGAATCTGCTACGCTCCGGTGCGCATTGCCCGGAAAGCCCGGCTGTGGCTGCTGCTGGCATTGATAGCCCAGTTTGTCACCCTCAGCACCATGCGCCAGCTGCTGGGACTTTATCCTTTGAAATATGATTATCAAGTAGCAGTTGCCGATCCGGAAAAAATGCCGCTTGCCGACAAAGGAATAATCAACTGGATGATTCCGGATGGAGCTGAAAACATCCATCTTTACGGAGTCCGCGGGGATCACTCCAGAGTAAAATGTCAGGTTTCCGCTGAACAGCTTAAAGCCTTTGCTGCCAAGCACAAATTTGAACTGCCGCAGGATGATAAAGAGGAGATCGTATTCGGAAACAACGAATTTATCATCTTTATCTACAACCGGAAAACCATGACTTTAACCGGTTTGTTCATCCGGGGCGGCCTCCCCGAACAGCTTCGCCGCAAAGCCCCCTCCCCCAAGCAATAAAGGACTTTTATTATGAATATCGCTGTCAACACCGACTATTTTGAAGATACCGATTCACCGGAACTTTATATCCGCCTCGCTGCCGAAGCCGGCTTTTCCCATCTGATGTGGTGCCATCACTGGAACACCGACTTTATATACAGCACGCCGGAAATCGCCAAAATCAAACAGTGGCTCACTGAATACGGAATCAAACTTCAGGATCTTCACGGCACTGACGGCAAAGAAAAGTGCTGGTATTCCGAAGAGGAATACCGCCGTAAAGCCGGTTGCGAACTGGTTATCAACCGGATGCTCATGCTCAAAGAACTGAACGGAAGCGGAACACTGGTCATGCATCCGCCGCGTTTCAATGTCTGTGACACTCCGGAAAAGGCCGCTCTCACCGCCAAACGGGCGGTCAGCATCCGCCGTTCACTGGATGAATTGCTGCCGCAGCTTGAGAAATATGATGTTAAAATCGCTCTGGAAAATCTCCCGCATGGTAATTGGGAAATTCTCTCCGGTCTGTTGGATGATTATCCGGCAGAGAGGATCGGTTTCTGCTTTGACTCCGGACACTGCAATATCATCCGGCGCACCCATTATACAGAAAGCGAAAAATATGCTTCCCGGATGATCGCCTTGCATCTGCATGACAACGACGGTTCCGGCGACCAGCATCAGTCCCCGTTCACCGGGACATTCAACTGGGAATGGCTGGCTGGGGTATTGAAAAAAATTGATTATTCCATGCCGCTGAACTTTGAACTGTCCTGCCGCAAAAGTCCATTTTTCCATCCGGAAAAAAGCGATCATCTGGCCGACATCCGGGCATTCCTCGCCGATGCAAAGGAGCGTTGCGTAAAATTCGCCGAAATGTGTAAAAAATGAAGCTTAAAGAGCGTTATCAATACATCTACGATCAGCTTTTCGCTCTCTACGGAGAGTGCAGCTGTCCACTGAAACATGATTCGCCATTTCAACTGCTTGCCGCAGTGATGCTGTCGGCCCAGTGCAAAGATGAACGGGTGAATCAGGTCACGGAAAAACTTTTTGCCATTGCGCCCGATGCCGTTTCAATGGCGGCTTTACCATTGGAAACCATCGAAGAGATCATTCATCCGTGCGGATTATCCAATGCCAAGAGCCGCAATTTGAAACTTGCCGCCGAACGGATCGTGCAAGTTTACAACAACATTGTCCCGCAGACAATGGAAGAGCTGGTAACGCTTGCCGGAATCGGCCGTAAAAGTGCCAATGTGCTGCTGGGTAACGCATTCAATATTCCCGGCTTTCCGGTTGACACCCATGTAAAACGCCTGCTCAACCGGATCGGGATGGTCAGCAGTGACAATCCTGAAGCCATCGAAAAACAGGTGACTGCTCAAGTCAAACCGGAGTTGTGGTGCAACTTTTCCCATTTATTGATAACTCACGGACGCAAGATCTGCCCGGCACGCAAACCGGAATGCCCGCAGTGTCCGCTGAATCAAATTTGCAAATTTTCAGGAGAAAAACGATGCAAAGCTTGAAATCCAGATTCCGTACAATGAAAAAACTGCCGGATTGGATATTCGTATTTCCGGCACTGCTGATAAAATTTCTGTTCAAATGCTGTTACCGCTTTGAAATCGTCGACCCCGATGATGTTGTCAACACCGCCCGGGGCGTCATCGCTCTGGCATGGCACAACCGGTTGCTCTTTTTTGCCCCGGCCCTGCCCCGGAAGGCACGCGAAAACACACTGGCGGTGGTCAGTCCATCCCGGGACGGGCAATATGTATCAGATTTCCTCCGCTATTTTCAGGTCGGCACCTTGCGTGGTTCCTCCAACAAACGGGGAGCCAACGCCCTGCTGGGAGCGATTCATGCGATCAGGGAACAAAAGAATGTGGCATTCACGCCGGACGGCCCCCGGGGCCCCAAATATAAATTGAAACCCGGCCCGGTCATTCTCGCAAGCAAAACCGGGGTTCCGATATATCCGCTTGCCATCAATGCCTCGCGTTATTGGAGCGTAAAAAGCTGGGATGCCTTTCAGATTCCCAAACCGGGAGCAAAGATAAGTCTGATCGTCGGCGACCCGATCAACGTACCTCCGGATCTGGATTCAGATGGATTGGAGAAATGGCGTCAGACCGTAGAAGACGCAATGAACAAAATCAATCTTGACTGACGGCAGTTGAAACGGAATTCCGTTTCTGCAGGTTATCTCTTACCGCCTGCAGTTTCTGCTTGCGCCGATCCCAGAATCCCTTGCCCCGCAAACCGAGGATCACAAACATGATCCGATCCCGTCCGGTGACGATCGAAACTTCGCATCCGGCTCCGAAGCGCAGCGGATACTGTTCATTGGACAGCACGATCCGCACCGGATAATAGTTAACACCGTTTTCCTTGACCGGCAACTGATAAATATCCGTCACCCGTCCGGAAAAATATCCGTAATCCAGATAATTGTACTGCTGGCAGTAGATACGGACAGTCTGTCCGGGAGCAACCTTGAAGATCTGTTTTTCATCAATAAGGGCGATCACCTTTTTGTTTTGATTTGCGGAAAACTTGACCACCACTTCACCGCGCTCATAGAAGCCGCCCGGACGGGGCGGAATATCGGTCAAGACACCGGCATCAGGAGCGACCAGTTTAAAGTCTTCAAGCTGTTTGGTAGCAAGTTCGATCTCTTTGCGCTTTCCGGAAATCCGTTTTTTAAGCAGATTCAGCTCTTTTTCCGCCTTGATAACAATATCTTTGGCCATACCGGATTGAAGTTTTTTCCAGTCTTCATTCAACCGTTTCAGAGCCATATTGCTGTTGAGATGATCAAGCTCCACCCGGAGGAATTCCCGTCGGGTGATCGCTTTACGGTTGAAAAGGTCGGTATAAACCTTGAGTTCGTGTTCATTGCGTGCAAAACGCTCTTTGGCCTCTTCCAACTGCAGTTTGGTGTGACGGAAATAATCCGGCAGCGGATCTTTGCGCAGGATTTTCAGCGACTGCTCCTTGACCTCCTGCTCATGCAGAAGCTCTTCCAATTCATGTTTGAGCATGGCGATTTTGTCCCGCTGATCCCGGGAATCAAATTCCACCAGCAGATCACCCCGCTTAACTTCTTCGCCCTCATGGTGAAAAATCCGCACAGTTTTGGCACTCACCAGAGTTTTCAAATCATATTCCCGGATACCGACAACAGTACCGTTGCCTTCGACCACATCGTCCATGCTGCCGAAGCACATCACCATGACAATGGTCAGAAACAGACACAAAATAGCAATAACGATCCTCCGGAACACCCGGAATCGGTTGCGCACACCGGAGTGTCCGGCCAGAATATTTTTACGTTCCCGTTTCACTTTCACCGTCCTCTGTTCATCCGGCTTTGAGTTTGATAAAGTTCCCGGTAGGTTCCGGGTTGTGACAACAGATCATCATGCCGTCCCTGCTGAACGATTTTACCTTTGTCCAAAACTACGATCATGTCGGCATTTTTGATAGTGGACAGGCGGTGAGCGATAATGATGGTGGTTTTGCCGCGCATAAGTTTATCCAGCGCATCCTGAACCAGATATTCGGAAACCGTATCCAGCGCACTGGTGGCTTCGTCCAGAATCAGTATCGACGGATTTTTCAACACAGCCCGGGCGATGGCGAGACAAGTCGGAGGCCAAGCGGTCTTAGGAAGACAAGAAATCTACTCAACTCCTTGGCTCACAGAACGACATGGCTACGATCCGACTTCCTGAACCAGATATTCGGAAACCGTACCCAGCGCACTGGTGGCTTCGTCCAGAATCAGTATCGACGGATTTTTCAACACAGCCCGGGCGATGGCGAGAC
>JAZRNP010000092.1:0-5185 GCA_045648225.1 Victivallaceae bacterium
CCTAAGACCGCTTGGCCTCCGACTTAACTCCATCCCGTTTTTGAAGCAGCTGCCGCAACTCAGAAATGTGTTTCAAATAGAGTTCACGGGGGGTACAATTATATTTTTTCAGGAGAGCAGCGGCAGTACCGACCGCCTGCCCGGTCAAACCGCAAGTGGCGATGAGCCGGGTCGAACCCAGTGCGACATGAGTAACGCTGATATCCCGTCCGGCCATCATCATATTGCTGATATTGCGGGAATAGAGCGAGCGGAATGGAATCGGGAAGATTCCCGGAAAAATAAACGGAGGTGTACTGCCGGGATGACCTTTCCCGAAAACGCCTTCCGGAGGATGGATATCGATAGGCCAGCCGCCGTATGCCACGGCATCCGGGAAATCCGGATGTTCCAGCAAATCGCGCTGGCTCATGATATAATCTCCCATAAAACGGCGGCCTTCCCGTTTTCCGCCGACCGGGGCGACCCAGGTTATTGCATAATTTTCCGCACCGTGATCGCCGCCGTTTTTAACATGGTCCCACATTCCGAAAAGGACACTGCGCAAGACCTTGTAAATATCTTCATTGTCAGCGATAGTATCGACTTCACCGCCGTACTCCAGCCACCAGTAGCCGCTGGTCGGATTGTTGTGCATACGAAACGGCAGATCATCATCGCTGTTGATTTTATACGCCCATTCCGGAGCTTCAAATTTAATGGGATGTCCGACATCCTGAGCCCGGAAACTGATGCTGGTCCCCATGGTTTTTGCGTCGGGAACTTCCGGAGCAAGCGACTCATTGAATTCCGCCCTGCCCTCCCGGCCCATGCGGAACTCAGCTCCGGCTTTGAATCCCAAAGTGCCGTCACCGGTGGCGTCCACAAAATTATCCGCATAGACGGTAAAATCCAATTCGCTGCCGCTCTGACGGGCATTAACTGAAACGATCCGGTTGTTTTCGCAGCGGCAATCGTACATGGAACAATTCATCAATAGAGTGATATTGGGTTCCCGTTCCACAAAATCCCGCATGGATAAGCTCCAGTGGTTGCGCCATCCGTTGACGAAACGACGGGAGTGAAAATTACGAAGTTCCTCGACCAGACCGGCTTCCCGGGCGTTGCGGTTGCAATAGTTCGGTGCTCCGCTGACCATTTTCCCGTTGCCGTCGCAGCACTCGCTGCTGGCCGGACCGCCCAAAACCGGACGATCCTGGATCAAAACAGTTTTAACGCCTTCCCGGGCTGCAGCAACGGCAGCTAAAGTACCGGACAAGCCGCCGCCGACCACGACGAGATCGGCATGAAGTTCCCGGGTAAAATCGATATTGCTTTTTTCGGTCTTGTACATACTGACTTTTGCACCTGTATAAAAATTTTTGCATCCGGCCATAAAAGCAGATAACCGGATCGTTTTCAAGTTATCCTGCATTTAATATAGCATACTTCAGGGGAAATAATATAGAATAATTGCTATATAACATGGATTTTTTTGCAAAAACGATGCCGGTTATGCACAAAACACCGAGGCGATAAACAAGCAGCAGACAAACTGTTCTTATTTATCGGCGTCTTTCAAACGCTGAACATCCTGTTCAGCGAATTCGATAACCTTATCAAATTTTTCGGCATTGCTGCTGTCAGCTTCAACCAGAGTTTTGTGAGCATCAACCACCGTCTGGGCCGTTGAAAGCAAACTGGAAGTGTGGTTGAATGCAATTTTGGTTCCGTTTTCGGCAGAAGCCGCATCATCTCCGGAAACAAATTTAAAAAGCTTGGCCACCCCGAGATCACGCAGCAATTTATTCAATTGCCCGGAAGCATTTATCAGCATGATCTGCGAACCACCTTTGCGCATTTTCAATGCGAGCATAGTCAGCACCCCCATAAAGGTGCTGTCCATGGTTTCACAGTATTCCATATCAAACTGGAGCCAGCATCCGGGAGCGAGCTTTTCAGCAAGCTCCCGAAGGGGAACTGCATAATCGAAATTGGCCCGACCGGAAACTTTTACCAGATATCCGTTATCCATAGCGGTTATTTGCAGATCTTCTGTTCTCATGATATATCTCCCGCGGATTACTTGAGGGCAGCTTCACCGATGACCGCCTTGATCCGGCGGACACCACGGCTGGAGCTCTCCTCTTTGAGGATTTTGAAGCGCACCAGATCTCCGGTGTTGGAAGCATGGGGACCACCGCAGATTTCCTTACTGACATCACCCATGGTAAAGACCTTGACGATCTCGCCGTATTTATTTCCGAAAAGTCCCATTGCACCGGCTTCCCTGGCAGCTTCAACGGTCATCTCCTCGCAAACGATGGGGAGTTTGCGGTCGATGGCAGCGTTGACCAGATCTTCGGCAGCTTTGAGCTGTTCCGGAGTGACTTTGTCGGGATGAGAGAAGTCAAAACGGAGCCGTTCAGCAGTGATATTGGAACCACGCTGTTCGACATGATCGCCGAGAACCTTGCGCAGAGCGGCCTGCAGCAAATGGGTTGCAGAGTGCAGTTTTGCGGTCTCTTCGGAGTTGTCCGCAAGTCCGCCTTTGAACTTCTGTTCAGCTCCGGCACGGGACTGCTCCTGATGTTTGACGAATGCTGCATTGAAACCTTCAACATCGACCTCAAAGCCCTGCTCTTTAGCCATTTCAACGGTCAATTCGAGCGGGAAACCGTAGGTCTCGTAGAGATTAAAGGCGTTTTTACCACTGACGACCTTGCGGGCGATGTGCGGCGGCACGCGATCGATGAGTTTCTGAAACTCTTTGGTACCGTTTTCCAAAGTAGCGGCGAACTGTTTTTCTTCACGTTCCAGTTCGCTGTAGATCATTTCGGCGTTGGCGGCAAGTTCCGGATAGAATTCGGAGAACTGCGCAACGATAACTTTGGCGAGGCGTCCGGCAAAGACATCGGTGATGCCAAGTTTGCGGCCTTCACGGATCGCCCGACGGATCAGGCGGCGCAGCACGTAAGGCTGTTCGACCCGTCCCGGAGTGATACCGTCACCGATGATAAAAGTTGCCGCCCGGAGGTGATCGACGATAATGCGTTCAGAAGCAGAACGTTCATTGGCCGGCACCGACGGCACACCGCGAACCGCATCCAGCTCGGCAAAAAGCGGAGCAAAAATCTCGGTTTCGTAGCAGCTGGGCTTGCCCTGAAGCACCGCAGTGATACGTTCCAGTCCCATACCGGTATCGACATTGCGCTGAGAAAGCGGCTCAAAGGTACCATCAGCAGTTTTGTTGTACTGCATAAAGACGTCGTTCCAGATTTCGACCCAGAGTTTGTTGGAGGGATCGAATTCGGCCGGAGCGGGGAGTTCTCCGGTCCAGTAGAACATTTCAGTATCCGGGCCGCAGGGACCGGTCGTTCCGGCGGGGCCCCACCAGTTATCTTTTTTACCGAGTTTGGCGATGCGTTCGGCCGGGATGCCGAGGTTGTGCCAGATGTTCCACGCTTCGTCGTCAAAGGGGCAATCATCGTCACCGGCGAACACCGTGACTGCCAGCATGGAAATCGGAATTCCCAGTTCTTTGGTCAGGAAATTGAAGCTGAAGTTGATCGCCTCTTCCTTGAAATAATCTCCGAGCGACCAGTTGCCGAGCATTTCAAAAAAAGTAAGATGCACGGGATCACCGACTTCGTCGATATCACCGGTACGGATACACTTCTGGCAGTCGGTCAGACGGCGTCCGGCAGGATGTTTGGCTCCCTGCAGATAGGGCACCAGCGGATGCATTCCGGCGGTGGTAAAAAGGCAGGTGGGATCGTTTTCCGGAATCAGCGAAGCACTTTTGATCTCCGCATGACCGTTGCTTTTAAAAAATTCGATAAATTTTACTCTGAGTTCTCTGGCTGTCATAAAAAAACCTTTTTAAAAAAATTTGTATTTGCAATTACATCCGGTTAAATTTAGCACAAACCGGATGTTTTTCAAGTATTTTTCAGCATCATTACAGAAAAAAAGCGGCATATTTTTATGCCGCCTTTTCCCGGTAACAGTTACTTAACGGTCAATTTTATATTATCGACCATGGCAACATCCTCATTTCCCATATTTTCACAGGTGATATAAATCTGGGCACCGACAGCATTTTTTGCCGGGCTGAAAGTGTATTCAAAGGTCTTCCACTCCGCCTGAGTTGCGGTGATCGCCTTGCCGACATAGCGGACGGTACGCTGCTTGTTGTTGATCTCACGGACATAAACTCCGAAACGCATCTTGGTGCCGGATTTAAAATCTCCGCGCATGGCAAAACTCAAGGTGTAGTTCTTGCCTTTTTCCAGCGCGGGAAGCACCTGAAACACGCATTTGAACTTATTGAAACGGCTGGCGACATCACCGGTAAGCCGCAAAACCTTGCCCTGCTTTTCGTCAAATGCGATCGATGTACTGCGGCGGAAGAGATCACCTCCGCATGACCATTCCTGCAGCCCGGATTCAAAATTGCCGTTTTTGACCAGATTGCCATCGGCGGCAGCGGGGACTGCGGCCGCTTTGCGAACAAAGATATAATCAATCTCCACCTGATCTTCCGGAGTGAAATCTTTCATCACAATGTAAAACTGGTGTTTTGCCGCAGCCGGACGGGCGGTAAACACCGTACTCACCTCGATCCATTCGCCCTTGACGGTAAGCATCGGTTTAAGGTCATAATAACGCAAGGAACGCCCTTTGTCATTCACTTCCCGGATTGCCAGACGGAAAAGTTTGTCTTTGGCATCGGCGACATTGAGCCGGATTTTTCCGCCGAATTCGTAGACTGCATTTTTTTCCAATGCCGGAACATCCCGACTCAGAGCGACAAAATTATTCACCGGCATCGCCGGAACAGAACGCCCGGTGAGAATGCCGTCTTTGATAACAAAAGGTTTCAACGGACGCTGGCGGCTGTTCATGATCCACTGTTTGAGATCATCCTGAGCAAATTCGCCGTAACTCAACAGATTATCACCGGCATAAGCGGCAGAAGCCAACCCGGCCAACATCATCATAACAAAATATTTTTTCATAAAAACACCTTCCTTTGGTTTCAGTTACCCCTGTTATTAAGATACATTGCTTACAAAAATTTGTCAAGAAAAAATCATTTTTTTTCCTTTCGTTGTGGAAAAATATATTCTGTTGCGCTATATTATAGGAGATATGGTCAGTAACATCGCCATACGCGCAACCCCATGGTGTAATGGTAGCACAA
>JAZRNP010000093.1:0-15409 GCA_045648225.1 Victivallaceae bacterium
GAAATGAAATTATCGCGCCTTCAATATCTCCTGTAAGTAAAAGATCAAGAAGCATATTTTTCTCCTGATTTGTTTTTTTGTGGTTTTTGTGGTTTTTAGGCGGGGAAGAAAACTTTTTAAAAAATGCTTTTCTTCCCCGTACCCCATCTTTCAAAAACTTTCAGCGGAATTGCTTTTATCGTGGACGATAAAAGCAATTCCAAATTTTTATAGAGGCTTTATTGGGCTTCCAATTTCAAAAAAACGAGGGTTTTCTGCATCATTTGCGCATTCTTGCTGAAAACTGTTGGTATAGGGCATTTTCCTGGTTATATTATCGTGGTTCCGGCAATGGAGGTGCAACAAAGAAAAACTACATCATGATTAAAAATTTATATTTTGAAAGCAAGCACCTGCCTGACCTGACCCGGTGCCTGAATTGCAAGTACTCCAACCAATCCAAAACAGAACTTTGTTTCACTCTGAAATCTCTGGTGCCGGAAGTTTACCCGGAAATGATAACCGATCTGATGCCGGAACTCGATGAGCTCATCTTTGGATACCACAACGAACAATGCCGAGAATATCTCTGGTCTTTGCATTATGATACTTCTGAATCAGTAAGATTCAATATCGCCATCTACAGCTCACTGATCCCGGCCGATTCCATTGCCGAACTCAGGTTGATCGTCAGAGAAATCATGAAGATACAGGATCTGCTGTTTAAGTTTGAACTCAATCCGCCAACACCTCCTTCCGGAGAATTGATCGACTGCGGCTTCGCTGTCTGCAATGAAGTGGAATATATTTAATAAAATAAGGTAAACACAAATCCATTGCCGGAATTTTCCGGCAATAATCATGTGGGGAGGAGAAACCCTCTTTCCGAGAAAAGCGGTGTATTTTGCCGCAGTACAGCATGGCAACTGCGGATGAAAAGCAAAAGGTTTACCCAGTGACCATAAAGTTATTCAGCGTTGTCCGCGAACTATTTTCTTTAAAGGGATCCGGATACCCAGTATGGTCAATATTTTAAATTTGCCCATCGGCAGAATCAGATTTTTGATCGAAAACAGCTTTTCACCAAAATTTCTGTAATGACTGTTCTTGCGGGAAATATAATAAGAATGGTACTTTTCCGGAATGAACTGCAGCGCGTAATCTTCAAAAGATCGTTTATGATCGTCAGGGAGAAATCTGCTGATTCCGGTAATACGTTCAATCGCACAATTCCAAAAAGTCTTATACAGAAACTTCAAGGAATCATCCGCAATTAAAACAGAATGTATATTCTCCAGCATTTTAACAATGGTCAAAGCTTTTTCCGGTGCAATTCCATTATCAGTTGACGAATTTTTTCTGCTGAGATAGTGATATAAATTTCTGTCGCAAAAATATATCTTATTCGCCAAAAGACGGCATTTCACAGAAAAAATCATATCCTCCTGAAAAGTTCCATCTCCAAACAATATATTATTCTGCCGGATAAAATCACTCTTTATTAACTTGTTAGTTGCTCCCAATGCACCTTTGAACGGATACTTTTTGCTGATCGAATGGCAATTAAAACTCTTGTTCCGGGGAAATCTGAAGTCAGGTCTCAATCTTTTAACTTCGCCGGATGACTCATAATTGACAAAATATTTTGTTTCCACCATGGCAGCATCATGTTCTTTAAGTGCATCGTACATAGTTTGATACATATCCGGTTCGATCCAATCATCCGGATCAACAAAGCCGATACATTCTCCGCTGGCAACGGCGATAGCGTTGTTGCGGGCGATGCCCTGACCCTGATTAGTCTCATGCTCGATCAGCACGAAACGGGGATCCTTGGATGCATATTCTTTTACGATCTCAAAGCTGTTGTCCAAAGTACAATCATTTACACAGATGATTTCAATATCTTTTAAAGTCTGAGTGACAACGCTGTCCAGACACTTACGGATATATTTTTCCACGCCGTAAACCGGAATGATTACCGATACTTTCACGCAATCATTCATATTTTTTTGCTGAACAACTTCTTTCAGAAGTTTATCCATATATTTTTTCCTGATTAAACGAAGACACCAAATTTTGAATAACAGATTTTTCTGATTGAGTCATTTCTAAATACATTGAGTGTCCCATGGTTATTTTCTCAGGATAACTCATATAATCGCCGTAAACTCTGGACAGAAATGCATCCGGATTATTTAAGCATGGAAAATCAATACCTTCAAATTGAATTGTTTTCAGGGGATGAAGCACATCATAGCCGGTAAACCAATTTTTCCAGACATGGTTAAAATCAATTCCCCAGACATAATCGGATTTTTCATCGCTGAATTCAGACAATATGGTCTTCATTTCAGCATCCAAACTAACTTTTAACTCAGTATCAGAACCTTTAAAAGTCTTGAAATTTTTTCTGATATTTTTAATTTCAACACTCTTTTCAATTTGCTCATCAACGGATAATTTCTTTCCGTAAATATCCCAGGGGAATATATCAACAAACAAAGCAGAACACTTTTTATGCAGAACTTTGATGATGAAATTATTATTTTTATCCCGGACTGTACCGGCATAAATATCCGGATTGCGGGAATACCGTTCAAATGCTTCGACTATTTTGTCATAGTCTTCACGCAACATCGCTGTATCAATATCATCATCCCATGGAATAAATCCTTTGTGACGTATCGCGCCAAGCAATGTACCACCATCCAACCAGTATGTTAAACCAGCTTGTTTGCAAACATAATCCATCTCTTTGAGCAAAACAAGATTGGCCAGCTGGATATCTCTGACTTGACCGGTGGCCGGAGGAATAGTGGTGATATCAATATTATTGTTTTTGTAATAGTAATATAAACTTTCTCTCTTTTTGCGGGCGTATTTCGCTTTGGGAAATTTGAGCTTTATACCGAAAATATAGAGCAGCCAATGGGTTTCTCCATAACTATTCAATGAAAATATTTTTTTAAAAAAATTCATCTGTCACAAACCTTTTTTTTGCTGAATAATCTTTTGCGGAAATCGCGGAAAGTGTATTTCCTTAAATTTTTCGGCAGTTCATCCATATATTTACGGTAGTCGGCCGGCGGTGTTTTGAGTCTCCAGGGTTTACCCGGAAATCCGGCATAATGAATTATTGCCGGAGCATTCCTGGCTGACAGCAGCTCTTCATCACTGTAAACTTCTTTGAGATGAATGTATTCAGGTATATCCCGGACGCCAAAATAAAACAGTGACTGCAATGTAACATATTTAAATGGCAGCGGTTTGATTTCCCAAGATGCAATATTGATCGTGTCAAGATCAAAAAATTTCAGCCGATCACCCACATTTTTGATTACTTCAAAACAGCGGGATACAAAATTATTTTCACGCATATATCCGGTATTCAACAACATGAATCCACTCCAGAAAATCATTTTGTGAGTGTTTTCCGGAAAATATCTGTGACCGACCGTCTGTGGAGTATTTAATTCAGCTGCCACTCCGGCCCAGTCGCATCCGGTAAGATCAACAGCATAAACTTCGCTTAAATCATCTTTGAATAATACATCAACATCGCTGTAGATGACCTTATCATATTGCGGCAGCAATTCCGGAATCAATATGCGGTAGTAGACTATTTCACGCCAACTTCCTTTGCTGACAGGAGCATTTTGAAATCTGGATTTATCAACGTAAGTAAAAGTTATCTTATGCCTTGAATTCCCAACCATGGCGGTAAAAGCTTCAATACTTTTTTCGCTCAAATCGGGGTGATAAACGTAAATATCGTATTGAGTTTCCGGTTTGGCACAATCAATCAAACTTTTGACAGCTATCGCCGCCGCCGGAATAATGCGCTTATCAAAGGTGAATACTACCGGAATTTTATTCATTAACCATTATTCCTGTTCTTTCAACGATCAATTTTCTGAAATTTTCCAGAGATTCTCCATAAATTTCAGCAGCATAAGCACACAAATTTTTCTGCATGGCCAGATATTCATCAGACGGCATCTCAATTGCTTTGCGCATAGCTGCAGCGTACTCTTCCGGAGTATCATAAATAATCGAATTATTCTCTGTAAAACCATTGACTTCAGCAAAATCACGCACAATTATACACGGTTTGCCAAAACCGTACATCAATTGAAAATTTCCGCTTGCCCCTGTCGTACAATAAAAACTGTGTCGTTCAATATTGTAGGAAGTAAGAAAAAAATCTGCCTTTTCAAGTTCAACAAACATTTGCTCAAACGGCAATCTGCCCTTTACATCGATATGTGGCACCAATTTTTCGGGAAAATTATCCAGATGGCACTTGCCGACTACCGTTATTTTAAAATCGGTTATGCCGCTGTCAAGTAATTTCACAGCAGCAGCAATGATGACATCGTTATCCGACTGACCGGAACCAAGTTTTCCGACCATTATGAAATTTGTAAGATTTTCACTCTTAGGGGTAATTTTTACATTGCCGAAATAATGCGGATTAACTGCACAGGAAACTGCATTTTTATAATTCAGTTTGCGCAGAGTTATGATTTCAGGATCCCATGATCCGGAATCAACTGCCGGTTTTGCATCATGTTCCACAATAAAAAGTTTGTGCTTATCCAATGTGCTGTTAAAATGATCATACACCTGATCAAAATGGACTTTATCACATAACTTGCCGGCAGTAGTTACCATGATTCCCTTAAATTTGGACAAATCAGCATGTTTGAAATATTTTTTAACACATCTTCTGGACAATTTGTTAAAAAACAGCTTCTTACTTTTGAATCTGGAAAACAATCCTGATTCATAGTGCTCAGGAGCAACTATCACTGAAACAGAATATCCGAGGTCAAGCAGATATTTTGCAAAACCCGGAACAACTTCACCATGACTTTTGCAGCAAGGTTCCCAGACAACAAAAGTATTATCGTCAGAAATAAGCTTTACTCCGGTAAAATTTTTCAGCAAATCTGAAAAAAATGTCTTATACAATGCCTTATAAAATCTCGGACGCAGCCAGAAAAACGGACGGTATTTTACATATTCCCAGAAAAATTTCAACTTGCTGTCTAAAGCAAATTTTTTCAATTCCTCCGCTGACAACGCCCACGGTGTCAGCTGCAAATATTTGAAATACAAATTGCGGTGCACACTCAAGGAACCAACGTGCCACGGTTTTTTGCGTGCTACAAAATGGATTATCCACGGATTCTTTGTATAACTTGAACGATTCACAAAGTTACTGGATTGAACATTCCACCGCGGATCAAGTAAAACAATGTTTCCTTTACAAACTTCGTTGATGATCTCCTGATCACCGCAGCTTATTTTATCAACATTTTCTTTGGTGTATTCAAGGAATTTTTCTTCAATGCCATATTTGCGGATATTTTTCAGATCCATAACCAGCATACCGGCGTTGACATATCCCGGATTTTTTCGCACCATCCGCAAATTAAGATCATTGACTCCGGCAAAGGATGATTCACCGAGATCACTTTCAAACAGCTCTTTCAATGAAGTGTTGACCACTACATCACAATCCATATATATAATGCGGTCAACATCCGGAAGTAACGAGGTTATTTTCAGACGGTAATAGGTGGCAAGAGTGATATATGCGTGAGTTTTTACCTTTTTGTAATCCTCAAAAAGTGATTCGTCGATGGTTATGAAGTCGATCTCACAATTTTTAAAATTTTTGAACTGAAGAATTTTTTCACGGTTTTCCGTTGAAACCCCGCCATCCAACAAATAAAAATGCAAACAATCTGTTTCAGCAGCATTGGCCAACACCGAAGCGATCACCACACCGGCATATTTTGCATAATTATCATCAAATGCCAAACAGACATTTATATTTTCTGCCATAACTTCAAACCTGCTTTAGTTTTTCAGAAGTTCCAGAAGTTTCGGAATCGATTTTTCAAAATTGACTCCGTACCAGATGTGATCAGGTTCGCAAATGGTCTGTTTGATCGAATCCAGAGTGAATTCAACTGCTGTTTTCAAAGCTTCCTGCAAACTCTGACCGCACATCAGTGCAGCAAAACAACCGCTGGCAAAAACATCTCCGGTACCGTGAAATGAAACCGGAAGATATTCATTGTAATATTCACAATACTCATCTTTAACACTGTCGTATGCCATTACTCCATATTTTCCCTCTTCGAGAGAGACTCCGGTAAGTACCGCTGTCGGAGCACCCAAACCGCACAGTTTTTTCAACAGAGATTTAACATCGTCAGCACTGTATTTTTTGTCACCGATGTACTCCTCACCAAGCATAAACGCAGCTTCGGTAAAGTTGGGAACAATTATATCTGCCTTACCGCACAATTCGCCCATTTTCCGGGCAAATGCTTCATCGAATCCCGGATAAAGTTTGCCGTTATCACCCATCGCCGGATCCACAAAACGCAGCATTCCGGGACAATCGAAATCTTCAAAAATCTTTTCCACCAGATCGATCTGCCGGAAAGATCCCAGATATCCGGTGTAAATTCCGTCAAATTTGATCTTTTCCAGTTTCCAATTTTCGGAAATTTCCGGAATATCATCCGTCAGATCCCGGAAAGAAAAATTTTTAAATGCCGTATGCGTCGACAACACTGCCGTCGGCAAAATGGCTGTTTCAATTCCGGCAGCCGATACTATCGGTAAAGCCACCGTCAATGAACACTTACCGACACAGGAGATATCCTGAATTGACAAGATCCGCTTCATAATTTAGTCCCCATATATTAAATCTGTCAGAAAAGATAATCCTGCATAGCCTTTACCGTAGTAAAAACCTTTCCCGGATTGATTTTTTCCAATTCAGCCACCCGTGCTGATTTTGCCCACGCCGCCGAAAGACAATCCACTCCGGCATTGATGCAGGACTGGGCATCAGAAACAGCATCGCCGACATAAGCCAATTCTTCCGGTTTCAAATTATATTCCACAAGAAGTTTCCGCAGCTGGGCAGCTTTATCATTGCGTTCAGGAGAACCATTTTGAACTGATTCAAAATATTCATTCAGTTTGAGAAAATCCATCGATATCTTGCAGGTGGTTTCCGATCTGCCGGTCAGAATCGTCAATCTGACTCCTTTTGATTTCAGAAATTTCAGAAAATCGATGATCCCTGGAAAAGTTTCCGGACACATTTCGGAGTGCAATTCCCGGTGCCAGCGGTAGAAATCAGCTTCAGCTTCCGGATTGATATCTCCCATATAATGTCTTATAACTCCCGGTTCATTCATTCCGAAGTTCTGGTAGATATCTTCGCGGGTAGGTGCATTTTTACCGAGATGTTTTTCAAAAACCAGATCAAACACACCAAGACAGAAGTCCACGCTGTCTGCAATAGTTCCGTCAAAATCAAAGGCTATCAATTTATACATCTGAAACAATTTCCTGAAAATTTAAAAATAATACACGTAACCATAACATAACACAACTGTAATGACTTTTCAAGAAGAAAAAGCATATATTTTCCTGATATATCAGGGCCGTCACAGTATAATATATATTGTATATATGTATTGATTTAATTGATAATATAATGGACACTTTTATGTAAATTGTTGTTGTAAATCGTTGATTCATAAATATGCTATAAAAAAACAAAGTTGTAAAGAACTCTGAAAACAACCTTGAAAACAACTGTATACAAATAAAAGTTTACATGATATTTGAGCCGTTTTTACAACTTATTTACAAGGTTATTTACCGGTGCCGGTGATTTGACTTTGACGCAAACAATAGTATATTATTAAAAATAATATACACGTTTGATCTACAGAACATTTTCATGGAGAATTCTATCATGACCACCGAAGAGATGAGTGCAGTTTTGAATGATATGGGTAAAAAAGCCAGACGGGCCGCCGTCGCATTGGCCATATTGCCTGATGAAGCAAAAAGATTATGTCTGGTGAAAATGGCCGATGCTATTGAAAAAGATGCTGAAGCAATTCAGACTGCCAATGCAAAAGATCTTGAACTTGCAAAAGAAAATGGTCTGGCTCCGGCAATGATCGACCGGCTCACCCTCAATGCTGACCGGATTTCCGGCATGGCTGACGGTATGCGCACTGTTGCTGCACAAAAAGATCCGGTCGGAAAAATAATTTCTGAAACGGTTCGTCCAAATGGTCTCAAAATCAGCAAAGTTTCAGTTCCTTTCGGTGTTATCGGTATCATTTATGAAGCACGTCCAAATGTTACCGCCGATGCTGCCGGAATTTGTATCAAGGCTGGAAATGCAGTTATTTTACGCGGCGGCAAAGAGGCATTCAACTCCAATATGGCGATCGCTGCAACTTTGAACCGGGCTGCAGTCAGCTGCGGTCTGCCTGACGGAGTGGTTCAGATCATTCCATGGACCGGACATGAAGCGGTCAAACTTATGCTCAAAATGGATAAGTACATCGACCTGGTCATTCCCCGCGGCGGTGAAAGATTGATCCGGGCGGTGGTTGCTGATGCGACCATGCCGGTACTTAAACATTATAAAGGTGTGTGCCATTTGTTTGTCGATGAAAATTTTGACATCGATCTGGCACTTAAAATAGTTGTAAATGCCAAATGTCAGCGTCCCGGAGTCTGCAATGCATTGGAAACTCTGCTGGTTGACCGCTGTGCCGCTGAAGAGTTTCTTCCGCGTTTCGGCGAAGTGATGAAAGATCAGGGCGTGGAGATCCGCGGCGATGAAACTGTGTGCAAATATTGCCCCGATGCAGTTTCGGCAACTGAAGATGACTATTACGCAGAATATCTCAATCTCACTTTGGCAGTTAAAGTGGTCGACGGAGTCGATGAAGCAATAACTCATATCAACAATTACGGTTCCCGTCACAGCGATGGTATATTGAGTTTCAACGATTCGAATATTGCAGCGTTCACTTCCATGGTGGACAGTTCGACAGTTTACGTCAATGCTTCGACCCGTTTTACTGACGGCGGCGAATTCGGTATGGGTGCTGAAATCGGCATCAGTACCGACAAACTTCATGCCAGAGGTCCGATGGGTGCAGATGAGCTTACTACTTATAAATATATCGTCAGGGGTTCCGGACAGATCAGATAAGTAATAAAATCATGCGGTTTTTTTCAAAAAAGCTTGCTTTTACGGTAAATAAATGTTATATTTAAGAATATGATATTAAGGTTTTACTGATAAATAGGGACTTTATTTCCATGATAGTACCGATGAAAAAAGTTACGCTTCTGACACTTTCAGAAGACGAACATATCGCTTTGGAAATACTGCGTGATCTTGGTGTGATGCAAATCATTCCGTCAGAAGATCTTTCTGTAAAATCCCGTAATTCATCCGAATTTCTTTCATCAGCTTTGCGGACAAAACAGCAGCTTGATACTCTGCGTCCGGAAGATGCTGAAGTTGTAACTTCCGGAAATTCTGAACAGGGTAAGGCGGTACTTGATGAAGCCAATATCCTGTTTGAACGTAAATCGGAGTTGGAAGTGGAACTTTCCACTCTTAAACAGCGTTTGGAAAGATTGAAAGTATGGGGAGATTTTCAACAGAATACCTTGAATGATCTTAAAGAAAAGGGTGTTGAAGTTATTCTCTGTTCCGGAACAAAAGAGGAATTTGAAGCTGCTTCTGCATTGGAAAATGTCACAATTTTTACAATGCACGAAACCCGCAGTACCGTCGATTTTGCAGCAGTTATGCTTGGCAGTGACAATGCTGAAACTGTTTCAAAACTGCCGGTTTTCCGTCTGGCCGACGGTGATGATCCCGGGTTGCTTGCAGAACACAAAGCAGAAGTTGAGCAACAGCTTGAAGAGACAGAAAAATCTCTGGAAAAATTGAGTCTTGAAACCGGTTCAGTAAAACGTTTTTGTGCCGAATTGTCCGATGCCGCTGATTTTGACCGGGCCGCTGATGCCATGCGTGAATATGGTAAAATCTCAGTGCTCTGCGGTTTCGTACCGGAATCTGAGATAGATTCAGTGCGCTCTGCCGCCGGTAAATACGGCTGGGGACTTCTGATTTCCGATCCGGACGAAAATGAAGAAGTTCCGGTGCTGCTTAAAAATAACCGTTTCACCCGGATGATCAAACCGCTTTTCGACTTCCTCGGCATTGCTCCGGGATACCGTGAAATTGATATTTCCGGCGGTGTATTGATATTTTTCACCATATTTTATGCCATTATTGTCGGCGATGCCGGATATGGAGTACTTTTCGGAGCTGTTTCACTTGCCGGACTGCATATTGCCAAAAAGAAACCGGCGATCAAACGGCCGATGCAGCTGCTTATGGTTTTAAGTATTGCCGCCACCATCTGGGGGGCGTTGTGCGGCAGCTGGTTCGGTCTGTCGGTGATTCCGGGAACAGATATTCAAATTCCGGGATTGAAATATTTCCGGGATTTTGCCTCCAGCAGTGCCAAGCAGTCCAATATTCAGTTTTTCTGTTTTATTCTGGCGGTGATCCAGCTTTCCACCGGCCGGATCTGGCGGGTGATCCGGGAACGAAATTGGCGTTCTTTCGGTCAGCACTTCGGCTGGATGCTGATCATCTGGGGTAATTTTTTCCTTACGGTGCGTCTGATCGTATATCCGGGAGAATTTCCCAAATTCATGTATGCTTTGTACGGTGTTGGCTTGCTGCTGGTGATGCTGTGCGGAGTAAATTGGAAAAATGCTGCAGATATTTTCCAGTTTCCGTTTGATATTATCGGCAGCTTTACCGATGTTTTGAGTTATATCCGGTTGTTTGCAGTCGGTCTTGCCGGAGCGTGTATTGCCGGAAGTTTCAACGGTATGGCATTTGATTTAAGCTCAGTTTCAGCGTGGCTGATCCCCGCCGGTGTGCTGGTGGCACTGGTCGGTCATGCACTGAATATTGCTCTGGCACTTTTGAGTGTACTGGTCCATGCAGTGCGTCTCAATACGCTGGAATTTTCAAATCATTCCGGCTTGTCCTGGAGTGGTCAAAGTTTCAATCCATTTAAAAAATCAGATAAAATCGAGGAGTGATCAACTATGGAAATGACTTCAATGCAGTCGTTGGCAATCGGTGTCGGTTATGTGGCAGTCGGTCTTGCCGCAGTGGGTTCAGCAATTGGTGCCGGTCTTGCCGGTTCTACCGCGATCGGTGCGTGGAAAAAATGCTATCAGCAGGGTAAAGCTGCGCCATTTCTGCTTATCGCCATGGTCGGTGCTCCCTTGAGCCAGACGATTTATGCGATGTTGATGATGGTGCTTTCCAAGCAGGCGATCGTCGAAAAACCGCAATTTGCTCTGGCCTATATCTGCCTCGGTCTGCTCGGTGGTCTGGCTCAGATGACATCAGCGATCTTTCAGGGAAAATGCGGTGCCGGCGGCTGCGTGGCCTTTGCCGAAACCGGTAAAGGTTTTGCCAACTATCTGATCGTGCTCGGCGTGGTTGAAACCTGTGCGATTTTTGCATTGGTTTTCTCCTTCATGGCGATGCCCTGATCCAGAGAAAGCCTTTGTAAATGATATTTTTATTCAACGACTCCACCGATGCCGCATTCAATCTGGCATTGGAGGAGTTATTACCGTCCTTTTTTCAGGATGATATCATCATGCTCTGGCGCAACCGGAGTGCGGTGATCGTCGGCAGAAATCAGAACACAGCTTCGGAAATAGATGCTGCTTTTGTCCGGGACAATAATATTCAGGTGATCCGCCGGATGACCGGAGGCGGAGCGGTCTATCACGATCTTGGAAATATAAATTATACCATTGTTGTCCGTGACCGTCAGCTCTCTCCGGAATCATTTTCTGCCAACGCAGCTCCGGTGCTGGAGTCGCTGCGAGCCTTGGGTATTCCGGCAGAATTTTCCGGCAGAAACGATATTCTTGCTGACGGCAGAAAAATTTCAGGAAGTGCCAAAACTGTTTTGACTGACCGGACTTTGTTTCATGGTACGCTGCTTTTTTCCGCTGATTTGGAGATGCTGGGCAAAGTGCTGACTCCGGATCCTGAAAAGATCCGTGCCAAAGGTATCAAATCGGTGCGTTCCCGGGTTGCCAATCTCCGGGAATTTCTCCCGGAATTGTCGGTCGATGAGTTTATAAAGGTTTTGAAGGATAAATTGATCAATCTTACCGGAGCAAGTGACAGTGTTTTACCGCCGGAATTGATTGCGGCTGCCGATGATCTCGCTGATACCAAATACCGCACCTGGATGTGGAATTACGGTACGGCGATGAATTACAGTTACAGCAAAAAACTCCGTTTCAATTTCGGCAGCTGTCAGATAAGTTTCAATGTGGTTGAGAATAAAATAACCGATTTTGCGCTGACCGGAGATTTTTTCGGTGTTGAACCTGCAGAAAATATTGCCGGATACTTCAACGGTATTGCTCCGGATTTTGAAACTGTTTCTCAAGTGGTAAAAAAAATCCCCGTGGAAAATTTCATCCACGGGGCAAAAGCCGACGATTTTCTTTTACTCTTTGATCTGTGAATTATTTTTGCTGACCTTGCAGAGAATATCATTGATGATCGCCAGACTCGGACGGCTGCAAGTGCCGTGGTTGGTACCGGGAATGGAGTAAAAGAGCACATTTTCATTTTTGTAGACCCGACGCATCCGCATGGTCAGAAGCTGATTTTCTTCGACGCGGGCGGGCCAATCCAGATTGCTGTCTCCGGCGAGCATAGTCATCGGCGGAGTATCTTTTGCCGCATGGTAGATGGGGGCATATTCATCGATCATAAAATCCCGTACGGTGGGATCTTTGGCGCGGCGTTCGTTGAGGATCTGGAAATGGGTGCTCATCTGTCCGCTGATCGGGAAGGCTCCGGCGAGCTGTTTCGGTGAAACTCCGAAAGTTTCCAGATAGCGTTTATCCAATGCGATCATGGCGGTCAGATATCCGCCGGCAGAGAGACCGGCAACATAGACCTGTTTGGGATCGCCGCCGTATTTTTCAATATTTTTGATGACCCATGCCACCGCCGCCGCCGCATCATAGATATAATCCGGGCAGGAAGCGCGGTCACAGGAGAGGCGGTAATTAACGGTTGCCACAGCGACGGCACCGGTATTGAGGATGGCCAGTTTCTTTTTGCTGCCCTTTTTCAGGCCGCCGCCGTGAAGCCAGACCAGAGTGGGAAATTTGGTCCGTTTACTGGGGGTTTCCAGATCGAGTTTGCATCTTTCTTCAAGATACTGGAGGTTACCCTGTTTCGGGGCATCTTTTTCATAATAGGGGATATCTTTCCAGATCCCGGCGCATGCAGAGATGGAAACCAATGTCAGCAGTGCAATAAATTTCTTATTCATTTTTATTTCTTTTTATTTTGTAATAAAACAGTTTGTTGTCATGGTGTAGCCTTGTTTTCGGCGGATGGATCGTGAGGCAAGGTTACGGGTAAATCAAGGCGAAGCTGAAGGAGTGTACGACTGTACTCGACTGAAGAAGAGTCCGCTGATTTGCCCGTAAGATTGTCCACGAGGTGCCGCCGCTATTTTTATTTTACTCTGCCGGTATAGGCATCAGTTCCGGCGGTATCCAGTTTAACGGTGAAAAATTTCTGGGCAGCCTGATTGATCTGCTTGTTCCAGGGACGCGGACTGCCCTGCAGCTGGACGACCATCAGCTGAAGCTGTTTGGTTTTCCAATCGACGGTGCATTTGGTACCCAGAGCTCCGCCGTGACCGATGGAACCTTTGCCGTTGGTGCGCAGTCCGAGAGAATATTTTTCAAATCTGGCTTCCCTGGTGCTGGAAGCGAGCAGATTTTTGACCGTTTCCTCTTTGAGCAGCCGTACGCCATTGTCACCTTTACCCAGGTTCATCAGCATCCGGTAGAATTTCACCTGGTCATTGGCAGTGCTCCACAAGCCGGCACCGGCAGACGGGAAGACAGTTTTGCCATTGTACGGCGGCGGCATCCAGCGGTAGACCGGCAGAGCGGTCGCCTTTTTTCCTTTGCGGACGGTGTAGGCGGAAATCGCCGTGGCGAGCTGTTTTTCGGTGGGGGAAAAGGTGGTATTGGTCATACCGAGCGGTTCAAAGATCCGTTCCTGCAGAAAGATTTCCCAGGGTTTGCCGGTGACGACTTCCACGACTGCGGCACCGATGTCGATACCGGTGTTGGAATATTTGACGCCGGTTCCCGGTTCAAAGAGCAAAGGAGCTGCAGCGGCTTCTCTGGCACTGTCGCGGAGGGAGGCGGCGCACCAGCCTTTTTTGGTTTTGGTGGCAGTTTCAAAGGGGAAACCGCCGGTGTGATTCATGACCATCCGGATGGTGAGAGTATTTTTGGCGGGAACGATCTTGCTTTTTTTGCCTTTGCCATGGATCACTTTCAGTGATTTGAATTCCGGCAGATATTTGGCGACCGGGTCATCGAGGGAGATTTTGCCTTCTTCGACCAGCATGGCGATACTGACGCCGCAGAAACCTTTGGTCTGGGAGCACTGTCTGAAGATACTGTCCATGGTGATGGGAATTTTTTTCTCAACATTGGCCCAGCCGGCGCAATGTACTTCATACACATCCCCTTTGGCGAGCACCGAGATGATCCCGGGGAGTTCTCCGGACTGGATATAGGGTTTTACCACGTCGGCGGCATAGGTCGTACCGCTGCATTTGGTTTGCCCGGTGGAAGCACAGCCACCGGCAATCAGTGCCAGAAGCGATAACAGAATAAGTTTTTTCATAATACACACCTCTTTTTAAGTTAAAAAATGTTAAAACAATTCATTGTTCCGATTTCCGGAAATGCCGAGTTTATCCCAGGCCTTGGGAGTGGCGACCCGTCCGCGGGAAGTGCGGGTGAGATAGCCCTGCTGGATGAGAAACGGTTCATAGACATCTTCGAGTGAATCCTCATCTTCTCCCAGCGAAACGGCAATATTTTTCAATCCCACGGGACCGCCCCGGAAATTGTTGATGATCACTTCCAGAATACGCAAGTCCATTTCGTCCAGACCGTCCCGGTCGATTTGGAGCATTTCCAGAGCATCGGCGGCAACTTTGCCGGTGATGATCGAATCCGCTTTTACCTGAGCGTAATCCCGGGCCCGCCGCAGCAGATTATTGGCAATACGCGGGGTTCCACGGCAGCGGGAGGCGATCTGTCTGGCACCGTCATCTTCCAATTGCACGCCGAGGATGTCGGCTGAACGGTGCAGGATCTTGCTCAAACTTTCCGGATCATAATAATCCAGACGCATATTGAGTCCGAAGCGCGCCCGCAGCGGAGCAGAGATCATTCCCTGCCGGGTGGTGGCTCCGATCAGAGTGAAACGGGGGACATTGAGCCGGACGGAACGGGCACCTGCGCCCTGTTCCAGCATGATGTCGATAAAGAAATCCTCCATGGCACTGTAAAGGTACTCCTCCACGGTTGCGCTCAAGCGGTGGATTTCATCGATAAAGAGGACACCACCGGCTTCAAGGGAGGTTAGCAGACCGGCGAGATCGCCGGGTTTTTCAAT
>JAZRNP010000094.1:0-1708 GCA_045648225.1 Victivallaceae bacterium
TATGTTCGAAGGCGCGATGCTCAGTGCGGCAGAAATTGCCGACATCGCTGCTCTGCCGAGCAAAGACATTCTGCAGGCCCAGTTGCTGGGTGTACTCCAGGCGCCGGCGCGCAATCTGGTCAGCATCCTCAACAACAAGGCTGCTTCGATTCTCAATGTGCTCAATGCATACAAAGACAAACTCGAGAAGTAAAAGACAACAAAGTCATTAATGGAGGAATATTATCATGGCTGAAGTCAACATGGAATCTTTTATCGATTACGTCGAGAACATGACTGTTCTGGAACTTTCCAAGCTGGTCAAGGCTTTGGAAGAACGCCTCGGTGTCAGCGCTGCTGCTCCGGTCGCTGTCGCCGCTGCTGCTCCCGCAGCTGCCGCTGCTGCTCCCGCCGAGGAGAAAACTGAATTTGACGTCATCCTGGCTGGTTTCGACGCTGCCAAGAAGATCGGCGTTATCAAAGAAGTCCGCGGTGTTACCGGTCTCGGTCTGAAGGAAGCCAAAGATCTGGTCGAAGGTGCTCCCAAGGCTCTTAAAGAAGGCGTTGCCAAAGAAGAAGCCGAAAAGATCAAAGCTGCTCTCGAAGCCGCTGGCGCCAAGATCGAAGTCAAGTAATTTTGACTGTTTTTTCACGGCGAAAAGGGTGTTTTGCCCTCTTCGCCGCGATTTTGTGTCTGTCCCATGGCATTTTTGCCATGAGGCAGTTCACTCCAAAGTTGCGGTGTGGTCATTTTGCCGCAATTTTTTAAAAATAATCCGGAAACGGTGTGGTCATTTTGCCGTTGCCGGGTATGCTGAACGGGTCAGCGATGTGGACTTTTTGTCGTTACCCGGTTCCCCCGATGTCTGCGGACAATCGTTCCTGCGGTGCATTTTTATGCAACGCGGACAACGTTTGTTGGCGGAGGTCGGTTGTTTTGTCTAAAGGCTATTGATTTTCGCAGAAAAATCGCAAAAATTTCTAAAAAAAGTGATTTTTCTGATTGTGTATGTAAAATATTTTTTTAAAAATGGACAAATTTTTGTCCGTATAAACAACTACAGGAAAAGTAACAAGTGGAACGGAAAAATTTTGGAAAACTCCGTGATGTTCTGGAGATGCCCGATTTGATCGGTCTTCAGGTCGATTCCTACGACAATTTTCTGCAGCGTTATGTTCCCCCTACCGAACGCAAGCGGCAGGGATTGCAGGAAGTGTTCATGGAAATCTTCCCGATCGAAAGTTTCGACAAACAGACCTCTCTGGAATTTGTCTCCTACGAGATCGGTGAATGCCCCGAACAGAAGAGCAATGTCATTGATTGCATCAAAGACGGCAAGATCTATGATGCCCCGCTTCATGTGAATTTCCTGCTCAAGACCGAAAAAGGCGAGATCGCCGACAAGGTTTTCATGGGCGACATTCCCATCATGACCGAGCAGGGTACCTTTGTTATCAACGGTGCGGAACGTGTCATCATCAGCCAGCTGCACCGCAGCCCCGGTATCTGTTTTGAAAAGACCCGCCACACCTCCGGCCGTGTCCTTTACAGCTATCGTGTCATTCCCGATCGCGGTTCCTGGATCGACGTCCAGTTCGATATCAATGATCAGATCCAGATCTTCCTCGACCGTCGCCGCCGCCGGAGAAAATTCCCCATCACCACCTTCCTCCGTGCCATCGGTTATCCCACCAACAAGGATATCATCCAGGAGGTCCACGAAGTCAA
>JAZRNP010000095.1:0-13802 GCA_045648225.1 Victivallaceae bacterium
GTTCGATCAGGGTGAAGCAGTCCTGCTTCACCCGCTTGCAAGCGGGCAATTTTTTCAACATAACATAACCTCCTGAAAATTATTCCAAGTTAAAGTGAAAATTCTCTGATTCTCTGCTCGAGTTCGACGCAGTTTTCCAAAAAGAAACAACCGTCTTCGATCTGCTTCAAGTGCCAGTATGGGTCAGTTGGGCGCAAACCGATTCCGAGTTCATACACATTTTCAAAAATAAAGAGCGGATCTCCCGGCACCTTTTCCGATGCCGCCATCACCTGACTCCAATTGATGATCCCCTGCCCCGGGAACCAGTGTTTTTCATCGATGCCGTCAAAATCGCTTAAATGAAATGCCTTGATCCGGGGGGACAATTCGGCAATGATCTCCGGCAATTCGGAGTAACGCCCCATCACATGATTGACATCCATACAGATACCAACATGGTCACTGCCGAAACGGGAAACGATATTCTGCAGCTCCTCCGGACAGTTGCCGACACAGCGGCGGGGGAGATACTCCACATTTATGGAAAAATTCAACTCTTCAGCCAGCGGCATAAGTTCTTCCAGCGTCCGGCTGACCTGATCGAGCCGGGCGGGATGCTCCTCAAGAGGCGGCTCATTACTGCAGTGCAGTGTTGCTTCCGGAGCCATCAAGTCGGCATTGTCCAAAATCATTTTCTGCAGCCGTTTGGAAACATCCTGCCGGAGTGTTTCGTCAATTGCCGAAGGATCCCACGATTTACCGCCGCCCATGTAGGGCAGATGAACGCTTGAAATCTCCACCGATTTGGCAGCTTTGACCTGCCGGGCGATTTTTCCGTGAATAAAACTTACCTCATTGTCGGCAACAAAAGGGAAAAATGCCAATTCGATCCGCTTTATTTTGGTTCGTTCCAAAGCGGCGGCATAGAGTTCTGCCCGTTCGATATTTTCACCGAACTCCTTTACACTTGCAGCATACCGTCTCATTAAAAACCTTTTTAGTTCAATTTCTGCACTCTCAGAGCTAATATAGTCGACATTAAAACATTTGTCAAGCGTAAAAAAACATAAAATGTCACTTGACCTGACTTGGTGTTTTCCCGTAACGTTTTTTGAATTCATTGGCAAAGTACTGCGGCGATGAATAATTCAACCGGGAAGATATCTCTTTTATGGAGAGATTACCGCAGCGCAGCAGGTTATGAGCCAGCTCCATTTTGGCATTGAGATAATATTCCACAGGAGAAACGTCGAGATATTTGCGGAATTGACGATGCAATGTAGCTCCGGAAATCCGGGAGTAAGCGACAATATCGTTGAGCGAAACATTATTTTCCAGATTTTCATAAATGAATTCGATCGCCCGCTGCAGACCGTCCGGACGGTTGGCAACGATATTTTGAGCTGAAATCTCCAGCAGAAGCCGGTAACATTCACTGCAGGCATTACGGAAATTTTCAAAATTGCTGACCTTGCCCAGATTTATCAGGTTGTCAAAAATGTCGGTAATCCGTTTCAAATCGCGAGGGACCAGCATGGCGATCCGGTCGATTCCGAGATATTCAAGAGTGTGGCGGATCAAACTTCCCTCAAAGATCACCACCTGCTTGGTGGCAGTTTCAGTTTCACATCGCATGGAACTGTTCATGCCGAGCTGAACAAAAAACAACTCGCCTGGGTTGACCTGATAACTTTTTCCGTCCAGAGTATAGCTGAAAATTCCTTCGGTCACCAGTTCAACGCTGAAAGTGTCCGAATTGATCCGTTCCCGGAACACCTCTTTGTGCCACTGGTCGATCCCGCAGGAAAGGATCGAAAGCGGACAATCCGGACGCATCCGGCCCAGAGATGAAAAATTATAAAAAGACCGCTTGGGAAACGGACCGTAATTGTTTCCGTAAAGCAGACTGCTGCCGTTGGCAACTCTCAATTTGGAATTTTTCATATTGCAACATCCACACGTTTTTCTATTCCGTTGTTTATTATACCACCGCAAAATGAAATTGCAAGACAAACATACTATAAAAGAAATAAAAAATGGACATTCTGAAACATTACGCCCGGAAATGAAGCTGTTGCATTTTTTTACATCCGATGCTATATTATGCCCTCCTTTCGAATATTCAGATGCCGGCAGCGATTCGGCCTTAAAAGTTTAACGGGAATAAGTCAAAATGAATTTGCTGGAAAAAATCTTCAAAGTCAAAGAAAACAACACCACCGTGTTCCGGGAAATTTATACCGGAACGATCATGTTTCTGACCATATCCTATATCCTCGCTGTAAACCCGGAGATCTTATCCGATACCGGGATGCACCGGGGCGGAGTGTTTTATGCGACGGCCCTTGCCGCCTGTACCGGAACTCTGGTCATGGCACTGTTTGCCAACTGCCCGCTGGTGTTGGCCCCGGCGATGGGATTGAATGCTTTTTTTGCCTACTCGGTGGTGTCCGGCATGGGATACTCTTGGCAGTTTGCTCTGTTTGCGGTGGTGGTGGAGGGTGTGATATTCTTTTTACTTTCCATCGGTTCGATCCGGGAAAAGATCATCTGTGCCATTCCGCTGCAGTTGAAGTATGCAATGGGAGCGGGAGTCGGTCTGTTCATCACCCTGATCGCCTTCAAAAGTTCGCATATTATTCAGGATCATCCGGAAACACTGGTGTCGATGCAGAACTTTTTCGGCCCGAAATTTCACACCGCCGGAATATCGGCACTGCTGGCATTGGGCGGGGTTCTGTTTTCAGCATATCTGCTGTATAAAAAAGTGGCTGCTGCACTGCTGCTGGGAATCCTCGGCACCTGGGGTGCCGGAATAATCTGCCAGCTGACAGGAGTGTATCAGATTGACGTGGAAAACGGATTTTATTCTCTGCTGCCGGTTTTCAATCTGGAGGCATTTTCAGAATCATTTCATGGTTTTTGCAATCTTTTCGGTTCAGCGTTTGATTACACAGAATGGTCCCATAAAACAACCAATGTTTCCGGACTCGCTCTTTTGAAAAGCATGGACTTTGCGGTGATCACTCTGGCTTTTCTTTTTACCGACTTTTTTGACACGGTAGGAACCGTAAACGGAGCGGTCGTCAACACTCCGCTGATGAAATCCGACGGCACCATCCCGCATCTGAGAAAAATCATGATCGCCGATTCCATCGCCACTTTTGCCGGCGGTATTTTCGGCACCAGCACGACCACAACATTTGCCGAATCCTCGGTCGGAATCCGAGCGGGTGCAAGAACCGGCTTGGCCGCTCTTACCGCATCGTTCTGTTTTCTGATTTCGCTGATCGCTGCGCCGCTGTTTCTGGCAATTCCCGGTTTTGCAACTGCTCCGGCATTGATAATAGTCGGTTTTCTGATGATCAAAGCGATTTTAAAAATCGACTGGGAAGATATCACTGGAGCAATACCTGCCTACCTTCTTATCACCGGGATCGTATTCACCTACAATGTCAGCGACGGGCTCGGTATCGGGATCATCTCCCACACGATCCTCAACTTCAGAAACAAGGAAAAATTCAACTGGCTGATGGTCGTGATATCACTGCTGTTTACGGCGAAATATCTCTGCCTGTGATCTTCAATTCCTGTTCAGCGGAATTTTTCCGTACAAGCAAAAAAAAGACCGTTGCAGCAACGGTCTTTTTTTGCACTTTGATCAAGCGATCAGTGGCGACGCTGTTTGGCTTCGCGACGTTTGATTTCGCTCGGTTTCTCGTAGTGTCTGCGATTGCGCAGTTCTTTGAGGGTGCCTTCTTTGTCGAGTTTTTTCTTCAACCGGCGCAGAGCCCGATCGATGACCTCGCCTTTTTTCACGCGGACTTCGGTATCCATTGACATTCACCCCCTTTCCTACGTTGGGTATTAACAGTTCACATTTGACTAATATACATCAAAACTGCGTCCTTTTCAAGAAGTTCGGAATATTTTTTTTGAAAAAACTTGATTTTTGCCTGCAATGCGGCTAAATTATTACGTTGAACCTCCCCGGTCAAGGGAGAATTCAGAATCTTGATACTCAACCAGGAGAGACTATGTTGTCTGCATTACGCCGCAGTTGCCGGATAATTGCGCTGTTGATTTACTGTACAGCAGTGATGGTTGCTGCGGCATTGTCCATGTGCTTTGCTTTCGGCATCTGGCGCAAAGTAAAAACCGGAGCATTCTGGGCAAAATTGTGGAGCAAAGGAGCGGCATATTTCAGCGGTCTCCGGATAAAAATCCACGGAAAAATCCCTGCAGGAAAAGGATTTCTGGTCGTAGCCAATCATCTGGGATATCTGGACATTCCGGCTTGCGGATCGATTTTACCGCTGCGTTTTGCACCAAAAGCAGAGATCAGAAAATGGCCGTTTTTCGGATGGTTGACCGCATTGGGTGCGCCGGTGTGGATCGACAGGAAAAATCCCCGGATGTCAGCACAGTACGCCAGAGAATTCAAAGAAACTCTGGAACACAATATTTCCATGCTGGTATTCCCGGAGGGAACCAGTACCGATGGAAAACACGGCCTGCTCCCGTTTAAAAGTACCGCTTTTGCAGCGGCATTGGAGTGTCAGGCGGCAATTTTGCCGGTATTGCTCTTTTACCGCGGACGCAACGGAGAAAACGGAACAGAATCAGCCTGGCATGACGATACACCTTTTGCCATGCATGTATGGAATGTTCTCGGCAATGCGGGAACAAATATCGACATTTATATACTTCCGGAAATTCAAAGTTCTGAAGCCAATGACCGCAAGAGCCTTGCGGTAAAAATACACGACCTCATGGAAAAGGAGTATTGGAAAATTGAAAAAATATATTGACGATCTGATCACCGCAATGATCTTTGCCTGGGAAGAACTTATCGATCTTCCGCTGCCGAAGAGCTTCAAAAAACAGAGCGAATGTGATGAAAAAAATATGTTTCTTTTGGCATCATTTCCGCTGTTGGGATTTATCATCGGAGCTTTGACCGCACTGTTGTCAGACGCCGTGTCGGCGATATTCAACTACCAATCCGGCGGTGTAGTCTTTGCCCTGATCGCCTGGAGTATTCTCTGTTTCAAAGACTCCGGCCGATCCGACAGCTGGCTGGCCGGAGCCATCCTTCGCAAACTTCAGGATCATGAAAATTCGGACTTCACCCGCAACACATTGACCATCTTTCCGGTATTGCTCAAATTTGTAATACTGTTATTTTTGGGTTTGTGGTGTGACCGGAGTTATTTTGCGATGCTGCTGGCTGGAGGATTTGCCTTGCAGGCGGCACTGGCAAGCAGCGAAAATTGTTCAACTCAATTCATCCGTTTTGATGAGCGTGGAATAATCGCATTCCGGATAACGTCAGTTGCCATCGGTATTATCGGATTCATTTTCTGCAGCATGGGCACCATCGGTGCGATCGCAGTTGTGTGCGGACTTTTTATCGTGTGCAACAAAAAGCTTTCTGAAGACGGCTTTTCTGCAGATTCCATCAGCCGGGCGGGGTATCTCGCCGAATGGGCACTGTTGTTCACCGGCTTGCTTTTGATGCGCTTCTGATCACTTGCACAACTTGCAGACCAGCTGCTCAAGGAGGATCCGGCTGTCCCCTCCCCCGGAAACCAGAGCCCGGTTGGCATCACGGATCGCCGTGATTTTTTCAGCAAGGTGATTTCCGGAAAACCGTGAGGCGGCTTCACAGGTTTTAAAGGCCCGGTAAGGGTGCATTTTCAAAAGAGGATTATCAGGGAACCGCTCCTTCACATCCGGAGGCAGCGAACTGAATGTATTGGGAGTGGCCCGGTTGACATTCAACTGTTTCATAGCCAGACGGGTCTGGATCAGACGCTGATACTCATTGGACAAGCTGTAAAGCATCCGGATCTCCATACCGTTTTCTTTTTGATTGAGCAGTTTAGCCAGAATGCCGAGAGCTTTGGCCCGGTTGTTTTCCACGACGGCTCCGGTAAATTCCCAACTTAAAGCCTCCAGAGTACGGCTGATGATCGCCAGACAGTCATTGAGAGTAATTTCAGGAGCATTACCGGCATAACAGCAGAGTTTTTCCAATTCGTTGGAGAGAGTTCCGGAATCTCCGCCGACAAAATCGACCAGATACTGCAAGGCATCGGAAGAAAGCTGTTTGCCGTTTTTGCGGCAGAAAGCAAAAATCGTCTCCCGTTTGTTTTCAACCGCTGAACGGTCAGTCGCTTTGGCCGCAGCGCAAATTTCCATCTCGGCACCGTTGTTTTTCAACTCCTTGACCCGGGAACGGCGGCGATCCAAACCGGGCCCGTCGATAATGATATCGATATCATCAGCAAGCGGTGCCGAAAGAATTGCAAACAATTCAGCATGAGCAGGAGTCGGTTTTTCCGAAACCAGCATATCCAAATCGGGATGATGGCGCATCCAGACGATCTTTCTTGCACAGAGAAACGGTGGTGTCCGCAGAGATTCGACAAACGAAACGACGGCATCTTCGATCTTCACCGCCGGATCATCTCCGGCAATGATTTCGACACATTCGTCATTTTCCGGTTCGGGATTTCCGCAGATCGAGGCGCACAGCTCCCTCGCCCGCCGTTTACGGGCAAAATCGTCATCTCCGGAAATGATATAAAACGCCGCCATTTATTTCACCATGATATTCAACATTTTTTCGGTAGCTCCGATCGCAGCGAGCAGCTGGTCGGAATCAACACCGGTAGTTACAAAACTTTTGCCGTTGAAACTCCAGGTGATAGTGGTTTCAACCAGAGCATCGGTTCTGCCGCCGGGGGGAATGCGCACCTCATAATCGACCAGTTTCGGCATGGAAAGCTTGAAGTGGCGCAGACATTTTTTAAGAGCCCGGACAAAAGCATCGTATCCACCGGTGCCGCCTGCGGAATTTTCCACGGATTCATCATCAAACTTCAAAACGACCCGGGATTTTGGAACGCCGTTGAGACAGCTGAAGCTTTCCACGGAGATAATCTGCAGACGTTTTACTGCCGGAGATTTTTTTATACCGGAAATAATAAAAGGCAGATCGGCAGGGGAGACGGTATGTTTGCGTTCTCCGAGGCGGATGATCTCCGCCAGCAGCAAAGTGCGTTCTTCCTCGTCAAGCTCCGAATCCAGATCCAGATTCTGCAGATTTCGTTCAATCGAAGCCTTGCCGGAAAGTTTTCCAAGAGCATAATCACGCTGACGGGCAAAGCGTTCCGGGGTGAGTTTATTCATATACAACCCGCCCTTTTTATCGCCGTCGGCATGAACTCCGCAGGTCTGGGTGTAGACATCGGTACCGATAATGGGGGTGTTCCAGGAACAGCGTTTGCCGGAGAGCGACTGGAGAAGCATTGAACCGTTCTGCAACTCTTTTTCCACCACGCGGCAGCGTCGCCGGGTAAAATCATGGATCGCCGCCACGATCTGCGCCAGCGGCTGATTGCCGGTACGTTCGCCCAGACCGTTGACGGTGGTATGGATGGCATCAGCTCCGGCATTGACCGCCGCCAGCGAATTGGCAGTCACCATGCCGTAATCATTGTGCCCGTGAAAATCGAAACGGAATCCGGGAAACGCTGAAATCATCCATTCAAAATAACGGGAAACCATATCCGGCGAAAGTACACCCAGAGTATCAGCGAGCATCACCCGTTTGACCGGTAGTCCCCGCAGTGAATCCATCAGATTGCAAACGTAACTGAAGTTTTCGGAAACACCCTGCGACCATGCTTCCAGATAAACGTTGACATTCAAATTTAATTTTGCAGCATTTTCGATCTCCCGGCGCAGATCGTCGAAGTGCCGCTGCGGATTTTTTTTCAACTGGATGCGGCAGTGAGTTTCCGACCCTTTGGACAGCAGATTAACGGTGCGGCATCCGGTATTGGCGACCCATTCAACAGAGCGTCCTGAATCAATAAAACTGAGAATTTCAAGCTGTTCCAAATGACCGTGATTATCTGCCCAGTTCACGATATCCCGAACGGCGGAAATTTCGCTGTCAGCACAACGGGCACTGGTCAATTCCAGACGGTCGACCTTGAGCCGGGAGAGAAGAAAACGGGCAATATCCAATTTTTCCCGGGGCGAAAAACTCACGCCCGGGGTCTGCTCGCCATCCCGCAAGGTGGTATCCATTATTTCGACATAAAGGTCGTTGCGATTTTTTTCGGTCATTTCAGAACATCTCTGTACAAGTAACAATAATCCTGAAATAATATACGCCGAACTGCCTCATATATCAAACGATATTCCCGGCGGGCAAAGATATTTTTTCACTTTTTTGTCTGACGGCGGTGGTTTTAAAGTTGTAGAGAATGTTTTTCAGAGCTATATTATTCACAAATACTCAGGAGCCATAATGGAAAATCAAGTAAAAACAATTTCAGAACATCTGCAATCTGTCAAAGATATGGCAGGATTCTGTTTTTTCTACGCAAAAAGAGATCTGGCGAACCGGCTCTGCCCGGATAAATCTCCCGGAGAATGTATCGCCCGCCACACCATACTGCTGTTTCACATTCTTGGTTT
This sequence comes from Victivallaceae bacterium, assembly GCA_045648225.1. Lineage (GTDB taxonomy): Bacteria > Verrucomicrobiota > Lentisphaeria > Victivallales > Victivallaceae > UBA1784. The sequence continues at coordinate 8,479 of JAZRNP010000095.1, forward strand.
CAGCGACACGACCCAGTGGGAGAGCAACGAACTTTGCCGGAAGATCTTTGATGCTGCCGGACGTTTCCACGCACTTTCTCCTGAAGATTTTGAAAAGTCCATGTGGCAGCAGTGCGAAACCGCAATCTTGCTCCGGGCAGAGGAGCTCTATCCGAAGTCCCGGGGAATTTACACTCCGCCATCATGGAACTGCGGCTGTTTGAAATCTGATCCGCCATCTCCGGAAAATCCGGAACTCTGCCGCTTTCACATCTACAATACCATCTCCCCGCAGTCGATTTTCGCCGATCCGGAATATCTCAACCTCTGTTTCCGGCTGCTGATGAAAGAAAACCGTCTGCATTACAATTCAACTTCACTCATCACCTCGACCTGGCTGAACGATCATCCCCGCTGGCTTGAATTTTTCCCGGAGGAGTTTCATCAGTCGCTGACACCCCGCAATCCGGACAAAGCTCCGGGCATGACCGTCGGCAGCTGGGGATTTCTCTACAATGCCCGGGGCTGTGCCAATATGAAATATATCGACCGCATCCGGCAAACGGGAGAGCTGCCGTTTCTTCCCCGAACCGGGAGCTGTTCATTTGATGCAATGCTCAAACATCTGGATCTTTTATCCGGATCATCAAAGGAGAAGTGATTTATGGCAGTGAACCGTATTCCCCGTCTTGTGATGCCGCGAGTAGTCCGGATCAACCGGTTGTTTTATACCAGTATTTATTCCGAAAAATTCCATGCCGACGCCAACAACGAACTGCTTCATATCATCGACGGTTCCATGCGTTTGCGTCTGGACTCCGGAGAGGAATTTTATGCCGGCAAAAGTGACACGCTCTTCATCCCTCACGGCATCAGGCACAAGGATATATTTGAGATCAGCCGGGGATTGGAAATTTTTCACTTGAGTTTCAAATGGAAAGAGACCGACCGCTTTTTCAAAGAGGCCAGTCCGGATTGCCTGAAAGATCTGCCATCCAAAGATAAAAACGAACTGCTGCTGCTTTTTGATATGCTGCGGCTCGACCGCTACGATACACCGGAAAATCTCGCTCTTGCCGATGCCAGACTGGGCCATTTGTTGGGTATTGCCTGGCGGCACGTATTCAAACCTGACCGGGAAGTGCGGGAAAACGACAACTACTCGCGGATGGTGGCATTTGCCCACAATTACATGAATGCCCATTTATCAGAACACATTGATATTGACAGCGTTGCCGAATATCTGAAAGTGAGCCGTTCCACTTTGCTCCGGGCTTTCCGGCACGCCAGCGGCATGAGTTTCAACTCCTATTTGTGTTCAATCAGAATGCAGCAGGCCAACAACCTCCTCCGGGAACGGGCATTGAATCTGGCTGAATGTGCCGCCCGCTGCGGATACAATGATCCTGCATATTTTTCCCGTTGCTTCAAAAAACATTTCGGTTTTCTGCCGAAAAATCTCAAGTGACCCGATTTAGCATTTATTGACCCGATATTCACATTAAAAGCTATTGCCACATTGCTCTGTTTTTGTTATATTAGTGTAGTAACACACTTTTAACACAAAACGTGGAGACAAAAAATGGGCAAATGGGCTGAATTCACATTTCGCTGGGATGATGCTCCGCTGGATATTTCTCCTCTGTTCGCAGATGAAATACCGGCCGGTAAATATGGTTTCGTCAAAAACAATAACGGTCAATTTGAATTTGAAAACGGCAAACAGGCTCGTTTCTGGGGCGTCCTGCTCAACTCGGCAGCCTGCTTTCCGGAACATGCCGAAGCCGACAAAGTGGCGCGCCGGATCGCAAAATTCGGTATCAATATGGTCCGTCTGCACCAGTTTGACGCCCAGTGGGCGACGCCCAATATTTTCCAGTATTCCAAGGGAACTCTCTGCGAAAGCACCCGTCAACTCGACCCGATCAGCCTTGACCGCTTCGACTACCTGATCAGTGCCCTCAAGCGTGAAGGTATTTACATCTTCATGGATCTTCTGGTCTACCGGACATTCAAAGAGGCCGACGGCTTGGAAAATGCTCCCGGCCTTGCGCCCAACGGAGCCAAACCCTATTCGATCTTTGTACCGGAATTGATAAAACTCCAGCAGGAATACGCCACCCAGCTTCTGGCGCACAAAAACCCCTACACCGGCATGGCTCTGGTCGATGATCCGGCGATGGCTATGGTAGCGATCACTAATGAAAATGATATGTTCAACCAGCCCTTCCCTGTCACGGCAGAGCCCTACCGCACCATGCTGCTGGAGAAATACCGGAACTGGGCAAAGGCCAACAACAATCCGGTCGAAATCCCGGATGATTACTCTTTTGACTTCCGCAACCGGGAGCCGGATGAAAACATTTTGCGCTTCTACCACGATGTACAGAAAGAATATTATGATCAGATGACCGCCCATTTGCGCAGTATCGGAGTAAAAATCCCGATTTCCGGCAATACCTGGAGCCGGGGACTCACCCTCCCCTCAGCGTTGCGCGATATGGACTTCACCTGTTCCAATGTCTACTGGGATCTCTGGGGCAACACCGGTCACAACAAAGATCTGTGTGCTGAACGCAAAGAGGTTTTCGGAATGGTTCCGGCCAAGATCAGATTGCAGGGCAAGCCGCTGGTCATTTCCGAGTGGGATATGGTCTGGCCCAGCGAATGGCGGGCGGAATCTTCGCTGTTTGTGGCGTCCATGGCAGGATTTCAGGAGTGGAGCGGAACGACACTTCACACCTACCGTTACCGTTCCGTCCCGGCGGACTGCATGGGTGGAACGATTCTTGGCGGAATCTCCTACCGCAGAAATTTTGAAACTTTCATGGATCCGGCCAAATTCGGTCTGTTCTATGCAGCATCATTGATGTTCCGCCGCGGCGACGTTGCTCCGGCAAAAAAAACGCAGGTGATTGCCCTTACCGAAAAGGATGTCTACAATCCGCTCCACGGCATGGCCAACCACAACCTGCCCAATATCGAAGCAACTGTCAATGTGGAAAAACACCGTACCGAAATCCGGCTCCCGGGAAGCGAAGTTCCTGCGGATGCCATCGGTCCCGATGAAATGGGTCCGGCTGCCGAAGATAAAGATTTCGTCCTCTCCGACACCGGCGAACTCTACCGCAACTGGAAAGAGGGTTACGGCTGGATCGACACCGCCAACACCAAGTCAGTCTACGGACAATTCAAACCGGGACAGAAGATCGAATTGAACGGAGCTGAATTCTGTTTTGACGGCGGATTTGCCACCGTCACGCTGACCTCGCTCACCAACGAAGCACTGGAAAATTCCCGTTTGATCCTCATTACCGCCGTCGGCCGTGCCGATAACAGCGGCGCAGTTTACAACGAATCCCACACCGAACGCATCGAAATCGGTCATGGCCCGGTGATTTTTGAAGTCATCGAAGCTTCGATCAAGCTCAAGAGCAGCGTCAAAGCCGCCAATCTCTGGAGTATCGATCCGGACGGTGCCTACACCGGAGAAGTACCCTCCACATTCAACGACGGCATCCGGGAGATCCGGATCGGTCAGAAATACCCCTCCATCTACTATCTGTTGTCAATCTGAGGTGATCACATGGATGCACAAATCAAAATCGGCTGGGGCAGACGGGAAACCACTCCAAAAGGCAGATGTATGCTCGCAGGACAAATGGGCAACCGCCTTTCTGAAGGTATCCTCGACCCGTTGAGCACCACGGTCCTCGCTCTGGAATCTGACGGCGAACCGGTCATTATCATATCGCTGGACGCGGCATCATTCAGCAACGGTCTTGCCCAGGCAGTCCGGGAAAAAGTCACCGCCGCCACCGGGGTCCCCGGAGAAAATATCATGGCTTCGGTCACGCATACCCATACCGCTCCCCAGTACGGAGAAATCGTGCCGCTGGAAAAAAGTATGAAACTCCACATGCCCTCTCCGGAAAAGCGTTTCAAACATCTGGGCAACCGGGGCATCGATGTTGAAGAGATGCACCGTCAATATCCGGACTTCATCGACAGCGAACAGTATTTCGATTTTCTGACTGAACAAATCAGCGCCGCCGCCATCGAAGCATGGGAAAAACGCGCTCCCGGCAAAATCTCCTACGGTCAGGGCACTGCCGTTGTCGGAGAATGCCGCCGGTTGACCACGGCAGACAAAGGCGGCTGGATGTACGCTCTGGAAGATGATCCGGCGATGCTTCATGCCGAAGGCCATGTCGATCACACCGTCAATATTCTTTCCACCTACGATAATGACGGCAAACTCACCGGTATTCTGGTGAATATCGCCTGTCCCTCGCAGGTGAGCGAAGCATGGCGGGTAGTTTCAGCTGACTATTGGCACGATGTCCGTCAGGAAGTTGCCGCCCGGTTCGGAGAAATTTATATTCTGCCGCAGTGCGGTGTTGCCGGAGATATCAGTCCCCACAAACTGCTCGGCCGCAAAGCGGATGAACGGATGATGATGCTGCGTTCTCAGCAGAGCAAACCGCTTCCCGATTGGAAGTGGCAGACCCGGGTCTACGATCAGGATTACGGCCTCGCCCGCCGTCGTGAGATCGCCCGGCGGATCGCAGTGGCACTGGAGGATGTGCTTCCGGTTATCGCCCCGGCAGCCGAAAGCACCCCGGTTTTGAAAAAGGTGTTCAAAGTTCTTGCACTTCCGCCCCGGATGGTTACCAAAGAAGAAGCTGAAAACGCCGAAAGAGATCTGCAAAAAAATCTGGAGGTGCTTGCCGCCCACAATATAAATTACAACGGCTCCGTTCCGGCACAGCTGCGGGTGATCCACAATTATGAAAATCCGCCGTCACCGGTCAATGTCGAACTTCATGTCCTGCGTATCGGCGATGTGGTTTTTGCAACCAACCCGTTTGAACTCTATCTCGACTACGGCGACCGCATCAAAGGTGCCAGTAAAGCAGTTCAAACTTTTCTGGTGCAATTGTCCAGCGGTCGTGGCAGCTATCTGCCCAGCTCCCGTTCCGGGACCAGCGGCTACGGCAGCTGGCCGTCAAGCTGTATCGTTTCCCCCGAAGGCGGAGATATCCTGCGGACAGAGACAGTAAACGAAATCAACAAACTTTTTTAATATGCTAATGGAGGTGTGTTTATGAAAAAATCATTAACTTTGATCGTTGCCCTCTGCGGAGTCATGCTCTGGGCAGCCCCGCTGAAAATCGGCTGGGGCAAAGCCGATGTGACTCCCGCCGGTCCCACAATGCTTCATGGTCAGATGAGCAACCGTCTTGCCACGGAGGTTCTCGACCCCTTGAGCACAACCGTTCTCGCTCTGGAAAAAGATCAGACCCAACTTATGATGATCTCGCTTGACCATTGCGGTCTTGACA
>JAZRNP010000096.1:0-9810 GCA_045648225.1 Victivallaceae bacterium
CCCGCGCCCCCTTTCTCTTTCAAAAAAAGCGGAGTATTTTGCAGCTCCAGTTTGTCGCTGCGTTTGAAAAAACGCAGAGATGAGATAGAAGTATTTACCAGCAGTTTGATCAATGTAAAACTTTTGATCATATTTTTCTCATTACGTTTCATGATTTCATCTCCTTATTGATAAAGATTTTTTCCACTTTCAGCATCAAAAACCATCGTTTCGCCGCGCTGAAGTACAGTTTCGATTTCTCTGCCGTTTTTCAAGACGATTTTATACTTGCCATCTGCCGGAGCGTGGATACAGACGATCCCCCGTCCTGCCTTGATGACCAGATCTTTGTCGCAGTAGATGTGACTGCCGTTTTTTTTCAGCAGATCGCGCAAAAATCCGCTGGGCACTACCGGAAATGCGAAGTACCAGATATTGGAATTGCCCTGTTTCCTGACTGCTCCGGCAGGTTCTTTGCCATCGGCAAAGAGTGCGGCGATTTCAGCATCCGCATCATCCGGGCGCAGCAACGGAACATAGGCTTTTGGGATTTGCACTGTTTCATTTCCGATGGTGCATGAATAATGTTTGCCGGTTTCTCTCATTTTTATTCCGGTAAGAGCTTTCATGTTTTCAACTGAAAGGGTTTTGCCGTCCGAAAATCCGGCATTGTTCACAAAAATCACCTCCGGAACTGCACCGAAAACTTTGCTTTTGATATACTCCCGCTCATTGGGAGAGAGCATTCCGGTATATTGAAACAATACCACCTTGTACTGCTTCAAGTCCACCAGCGGCAGATCGGCAAGATAAACATGATCATGCGGTACACCGCACCGGGAGATCTGTTCTATCGCCGGAACTTCATTGGAACAGACGTGCGGAGCAGCCCCGTTGCCGGAGGTGTGATACATGACATCAACGCCCCAGACACAAAGCAGTTCAGCTTGTGATTGATATGGCTTCCGGAAATAATTGCTGAATATTTTCTGCTGCTTTGAAACCTCTTTCATCAGTACAGGCGTATCCCACCAGCCGAAGTTTTTACAGACTTCCGGTCCCTTGAGCCGGTGATCGTAGTACCATAAACCCTGTCCGCGCGTAAAGGGTTCAAACACGTTGCGGCGCATCAGATCGATGGTGATATCATCCAGTGCCGGATCTCCTCCGGGAGCTGAATTGGTCGCGCCTTCAGGCGGCTGATCCATTTCGGTCAGAAAAAGTTTCTTATTCAAGCGGCAGGATTCCAGCAGCCCGCGGGAGATACAGGAACTTCCCGGCTCCCGGGCAAGACCATAGGCAAACGGTGCGCCGAGGTAGTCAACATAGGGCGACTTCAAGACCATATCGGCAGCCAGATGTCCGCCGACAGCTTTGCTCGAACTGAAAAAATAGGTGTAAAATGCTCCGGCAAGCACCGGACGGGAAGTGGATTCTTTGATGATCCGGCAGAAATATATGATGTCTTCAGCGGGAACCAGCATTTGGGCATGATGGGAATCAATGACTGCCTGATAGATCCGGGGATCCCGGTAGTTGCTTTCAAACGGCGAATTACGCTGTTCATAGGAGGGTATTTCTGCGGTTTCAAAGGTGACGTGTGAATCGTGCCACGCCTTTTGCAACGCTTCAACGGTCCGGTATTTTTCTTTCAGATAGTTGCGGAAATATTCCGTCTGGCTTTTGCCGTGATCCGGGTCATACTGCGCCGCCCACCAGTGCCACTCGCCGAATTTTCCGCAGGCGGGCTGGATGCCGATCACAAAACCGCCGCGTTCAGACGCTTCAAGTTTTTTACAGAAATCAGCAAGTACTTTCCCCGCATCGCGCAGCCACAATTTGGAAGCCAGACTCACCCGGCGGGAAATCATATTATCTCCGGTGATGATCCGGTTGGGATCATCCTGGGCAACCTCTCCGGGAACGCCGAAAACGGTCATTTCATCAGGATGTTCATCCATCCACCAATTTGGAGGATTCATGTGCAAACGCACCACCAGACGGGTTTTGGAACCCGGATTGGAAAGCGGAGCGATGTTGTCCAGAAAATCAGCAGCATCAAAGGTGTTCTCTCTGGTCCAGCCGTCTCGCAAATTCCAGTCGCATTGAACGAGATCTATTCCCGCTTCGCTGAAATTTTTCACATTTCGTTGGGCAAGTTCCGTCCGGCACCTTGCCGCCTGCAAGTCGGTCAAGGCGTAAAAAATCGGCGGAACTTCAACGCCGTCCACATAGAGCCGGGGACAGCCGCGCTCAAAGCGGTTTTCTGCACTGTATAATGTCACTTTATTTTTTCCTTTCTTCCTGATATTTTCATTTGTCAAGATATCACAACCGCTGTTCAGCAGCAGAACTGCTGCCATGCAGATTTGCAGTAAATCATGTTTTAACATAAATTCCCCCTTTGGATGAAATTTGATTTTAACTGTTCGCGATGATACATTATACCACAATCGCAATGATTTAACAATAGATGAAGCGTGTGTTTATTAATTCAAAAGATATATAATTTCTGTCATGCCTGAAAAAATTCACCGACAAAGTTTGAATGTTGCCCTGGGGGCTTATGACCTCTACAAAGATGACAGCAGCCGGGTGCAAACGCTGCTGAAAAGTCAATGCAGCGGAAATGCATGGAATCTGCCGATATTCTGCCAGAAGATGATGGAAACTATTCGCTATGGCTACCGCTGGTACAAGCATGTGAAATATCCTCATATTGCATTGGAACTGGTTCTGGACGGGAAGATGAAATATCATTCCGATCACGATGTGCAAATCGCAGAAAGCGGAATGCTTTACATCATCTCCCCGGGAAGCAATGTCAGTTTTTCCACCTTTGAAGATATCCCGATGCATCATCTGGTAGCACTGATCGACGGCAGAAATCTCGGTTCCATTGCCGCTACATTGCGCATGGATGAAGATCATCTTATCAAAGTTGAAGATCCCGGACACCTGGAGGAGATGTTCAGGAAACTTGGTAAAGTTATGGAAGATGAGACTTCGTGGTATCAGAATTCGATGCTGACCTACGGATTGCTGCTTGAAATTTCCCAACAGATCCCGGAAGCGGATGATCATTTCAAAAAGGCACGGCAAATCATGGAAGAACAGTACTTTAAAAATATTTCCATTGAGGAGATAAGTGCTCTATGCCACATGAGCAGCAGTTCGTTCTGGCGTATGTTTAAAAAGGAATCCGGGGTGTCTCCGATGGAATATCTGATGGATATCCGGATGAAAAAAGCGGTGAAACAGCTGCAGCGGACGCGATTACCGGTTCGGCGGATCGCTCAAAATTGCGGTTTTGCGGATGCATCCAGATTCTGTTCGCTGTTCAAAAAGAAATACGGCATGACCCCGGGGGAGTTTAGCAGAAATTCCGCCGCAGAAGAACTGAGTGCCGGAAAAAACGGTAAAAAGAACTGATAATATTTTGCAAATGCTCTTGACTTGCAATGCAATACGTGCTATATTAAGTGGTTATGGTGTGTTCCTGTGAAAAGTTTTCCGCACGGTGCGGACAGGAACGGTAGTTAAAGTAAAAACAAATTAACAAGAAACCAACCAAACATGCAAGAAATCAATTTCGCAGACAGTTTCCTGAGTTTCGACGATATGCCCGCCAGCATGGGCGATCTGCTCCAGAAACAGGAAGCCACCGACGCCTTCAGTAAAGGCAAAATCGTTGAAGGAACCATCGCCGCCAAGCGTCCGGACGGAGCTCTGGTCGATATCGGTTACAAAGCCGAAGGTTTCATCCCCGCTTCCGAATTCCTCAAATATGACGAAGTCAACGTCGGTGACAAGATCGATGTCTACCTCGAAGAAATCGAAAACCGTCAGAATATGCCCTCTTTGAGCCTCGAAAAAGCCGAGTCTATCAAAGCCTGGAAGCGTATCACCACCGAATACGGCGAAGGTCACATCGTCAAAGGTTTCATGCGTCACCGTGTCAAAGGCGGTGTCATGGTCGATGTCGAAGGCTTCCCCGCCTTCCTGCCCGGCTCCCAGCTCGATGTCAGCCCGGTCCGCAATATCGACGATTATCTCAATCAGGAATTTGATGTCAAAATCATCAAAATCAACCTCGAACGTCACAATATCGTTGTTTCCCGCCGCGAATTGCTGGAAAACAGCCTCCGTGAACAGCGCAGCAAACTGATGGCTGATATGGCCGTCGGCGATCTCCGCATGGGCGTGGTCAAAAACATCACCGACTTCGGTGCCTTCATCGATCTCGGCGGCGTTGACGGTCTGCTCCACATCACCGACATCTCCTGGGGCCGGGTCAACCATCCCAGCGAAGTCCTCACCGTCGGTCAGGAACTGGAAGTCGCTATCATCGGTATTGACAAAGATAAAGAACGCGTCTCCCTCGGTCTCAAGCAGAAGACCCGCAATCCCTGGGACGATGTCGTTGAAAAATATCCCAAAGGCAAAATGGTTTCCGGTAAGGTCGTCAATCTGATGCCCTACGGCGCGTTCGTCGAAATCGAAACCGGTGTTGAAGGTCTGATCCACGTCTCCGAAATGAGCTGGACCAAACGCATCAACAAAGCCAGCGAAGTCCTCAACGTCGGCGATGAAGTCGAAGCCGTCGTCCTCGACATCGATCGCGACAGCCGCAAGATCTCCCTCGGCCTCCGTCAGAAAGAACGCAATCCCTGGGAAGTCCTCGCTGAGAAATATCCCGCCGGCAAACACATCGTCGGTAAGGTCCGCAATATGACCAACTACGGTGCTTTCGTCGAAATCGAAAATGACATCGACGGTATGATCCACGTCTCCGATATGAGCTGGACCCGCAAAATCAACAACCCGAACGAAGTTCTCAAACCCGGTCAGGAAGTTGAAGTCGTCATCCTCGAAATCAACCCCGAACAGCAGCGCATCTCCCTCGGCCTCAAGCAGGCTGAAAACGATCCCTGGAGCAACATCTCCGAACAGTACAAAGTCGGTGATATCGTCAAGGGCAGCGTCACCAAGATCACCGCTTTCGGTGCTTTTGTCGAACTGAGCAACAAGATCGACGGTCTCATCCACATCTCCCAGCTCAGCCATGACCGCGTTGACAAGGTCAAAGATGTTCTCAAAGTCGGCGATGAAGTCGAAGCCCGCGTTATCAAAGTCGATACCGATGAACGTCGTATCGGTCTTTCGATCAAGGCTGTCACCGACAACTTCTCCGAAGCCGAACTCAAGGCCGCTGAAGCTGAATACACCGCAGCTCTCAAGCCGGGCGAAGAGATGGTCAGCATGGGCGACATCTTCGATGCCTCCATGGACAGTCTCAAACTCGACTGAACAACGGGTATACGCAAATGATTGCGAAGGAGACGGAACGGTTCGCCGGTCCGTCTCCTTTTTTCTTTTATTCTGGACGGAAATAAAATATGGTAGAATTTTTATTGAATTTGCGCCGATGGATCGTGTTGCGTTCCGAACGGAACCTCTCCCGGCGTTTCGGAGCCCGGGCCCTTGATGTGCCGCTGGCCATGCTGGTCGGAATCTTTGCCGCTCTGGTGGCAGCTTCGTTGCACACTCTGGTGTCCATGCTGGAAAAATTCAATAACTGGATGCGCAATTCCGCATCCCCCTGGCTCTTTGTAATGTTTATGCTGATGCCGTTTGTCGGTGTCATCTTATCCTGCCTGTTTCAGCACTTTTTCGGCGGCAAACGTTACGCCAAAAGTCTGAGCCCTTTGATCTTGTCGCTTCACCGGGGACAGACCCGGATACCTTTCAGTGAAATTTTCACCCATGTGATCTCCAGTGCCATCTCTGTCGGATGCGGCGGTTCAACCGGATTGGAAGCTCCCAGCGTCTTGACCGGTGCAGCCGTCGGTTCCAATACGGCAAGTTTTTTCGGTATTGACCGGAGACGGAGATTGCTGTTGACCGGATGCGGCGGTGCAGCTGCCATTGCCGCAATATTTCAGAGCCCGGTTGGCGGTATTCTTTTTGCGGTAGAGGTGCTGCTGCCGGAATTCAGTGTGGCGGCTCTGGTGCCGCTGCTCATTTCCAGTGCAGTGGCGATGGTGGTTTCCCGGTCGCTTTTCCCGCACGAACAGATCCTCTACGTGGTCAATCCGCCGTGGCGTACAGATGCCATACCCTACTATTTTCTGTGCGGTATCATTTGTGCATTTGTCGGTGTTTTTGTCATACGCAGTGTCTACAAACTTACCGCTGTGATCAAAAAGCATCTGCAATCCCGCTGGCGCAAAATGATTGTCGGCGGCTTGATTCTGGCGGTTGTGCTGGCCCTTTTCCCGGTGCTCCGCGGTCAGGGATACAGTTTCATCGCCCAGCTTTACAGCGGAGATCTTTCGACGATCGGCAATTCTTCACCGGTACTGAATTATTGTCCGTGGACAGTGCGGCTGCTGATCATCATTACTATTGCGATTTTTCTCAAGGCATTGACGGCAGTTTTGACCGTCGATTCCGGTGGTGACGGCGGAATTTTTGCACCGACGATGTTCGTAGGAGCCTTTGTCGGTTTTGCCTTTGCCCGGCTGATCAACCTTTCGGGAATTGCCGAATTGCAGGAAGCGAACTTTGTCGTGGTAGGTATCTGCGGAGTATTTTCTGCAGTATTGCGGGCCCCGCTTACCGGAATATTTCTGATTGCGGATGTGACATCCAGTTATATTCTGCTGGTTCCGCTGATGATTGTGTCGTCGGTCTCATGGTTCATCGCCCGTCTTTTTGAACCGTATTCGATCTACAACAAGGCTCTCGCCGAAAGCCGCCTGCTGCTGCCCGACCGGGATCACACCATGCTGCAGCGTCTCTCGGTGCGGCTCTGCGTCGATCGGGAATTTGTTGCGCTGGATGCAGAGCGTCCGCTGGAATATATGCAGGAGATCACCGGATTCGGTACCAGTCAGAAAATTTTCCCGGTACTCGATGAAAAAAATCATCTTTCCGGGATCGTCATGCTGAATAAACTGCTTCCGGTAATGCTGGATAACAAATTGAACCATTCCCTGTTGATATTTGATGTCATGGAACGCCCCAAAGGAGAGGTTTCGATCGACTCTGATCTCGCTGAAGCGATGAAAAATCTGGAACGGTTCAAACTCGAATATCTGCCGGTAAAAGGAACAAACGGTGAATTTATCGGCTTTGTCAGCCGGGATTCCATATTCAGATTGTACCGCAGTCTGATCCGGGAACAGTATTGAAACACAACAAAACGACCGGCACACCCGAAAGCGTGCCGGTCGTAATTTTTTTCACCGGAAATAAGATCAGATATTCAGCAGTTTTTCGGCTCCGCACCAGATCTTATAAGCGGTTTCGTTGAGCAATTTCACCGCATCATCACGCTTTCCGGCGTCAAGCAATTTGCGGGCATCCTCTTTGGCTTTTGCATATTCAGCCATGGCGTTGCTTTCAAAAGCTGCCCACGCTTCGGGGATCGGAGCACCGAATCCCAGTTCAGCCAAACGTTTGCAGGCAACTTTTGACCAGGAATAATCGGCCATGGAGGGCAGGACTTTTTCAGCGCAGACCGGCACCGGGACATAGATGGTGTTCCGGGGATGTCCAATGGTGAAGTAACCGGTGGAAAGCACATCCGGATACTGAAGATCAAGTTCCAGAGAACTGGTCGAACAGGTGTTTTTGAAGCAAACCGAACGTTTTTCCTTGGAGCTCTCCGGCATATCGTAATGACGGGAAAGTTCAAAAATACCGGACAAGGTGATCTTGCCGTTTTTATCCAGCATCTGATTCAATCCGTCAAAAGCCACATGGGCACGGGCACTGCTGTCCAAATGACGTTTGATGGTGTTCCGGGAATAGAACTGCATACCGGGATTCTGCCATATATTGGCCCGCACCGCATAACCGCTCTTGTAGGGTTGGACGGTGAAACTGTCGATCGTAAATTCGCAGATATATCCCTCTTTGGTATCCATCAGAAAGAAAATTGAACCGCGATTGCTGTGATAATAATCCCCTGCATCGACCAGTTTTTTCAATTCCTTGACCGCCTGTTCCGCAGTGTCGCAGGATTCCATGATAGCCTGCATCATTTTCGGAGTGTGCTTTTTGGTTTCATCAACCGTCGGATTGGAACAAATTTCTCCGCTGTTCATAACACCGGCAAGACCGGAAGCATTGATCGCCATGTTGCAGCTGCCGCTGCCAAGAGCGATCCATTTGCGCTTGGAATTCGCAGGGCTCAGCAGCACTGCCACATCAACGACCTTGCTGTCGCGGTTTTTATGCAGGATATTGGTGTTGTTTTTGGTCAGATCATTGAACACCATCCAACTGGTACATTCGTGTTCCAGTTCCGGATCATCCTGCATATTGAGCATTGCAAACGAAGTTAAAGTTGAAACAGTAGCCACAATTAAACCAGCTTTCTTCATTTTTACATTTCTTTCGATTAATAACTGCATTTTAACGGATCACTTCGAAAAATACGGATCAAAAGCACGAAAAACCATTACTTCAAAAAAAATAACAGCAACGCCACAAATCCGATTCTGCGCGCCCCCCAAAGTACAACCTGTCAACGCCCGCTTTAAAATTGCCACAACTTTGGCCGTTTGTCAAGATAAATCCGGAAATTTCAGCCAAAAAATCCAATATTTCCCTCATTTCACCCAAAATCGCTGCTCACAAGTGAAAAGATTTTTCATAGCACCGGGAACCATATCTGCAGAAATCATCTCCGTTTTTTCAAAAAACAGCTTGCATTTTGCAAAATATGTGGTATATTATATGCCATAACGCAGACCTATGGTGTAACGGTAGCACAAGTGATTCTGGTTCACTTTGTCGAGGTTCGAATCCTTGTAGGTCTGCCATTTTTTTTGTCTTTAAACGCACGCAGCGTTCGTAATCCACGCAAAAAATCAAACTCCGTATTGGAAAATTTCATTTTCCCTCCGGAGTTTTTCTTTTTTGCGGCAAACGTGCCGCTTCGAGGTGTCGCACTGCTCCGTTGTCGCAGTTTGATCGGTTTGCCCAGTCCGGAGTTTTTCTTTTGGCGAATCGTTTTTGTTCCGCCAAAAACAGGATTACTCACTATCTGGAGGTTGCCCTGTTCTTCTTGGAATTTATGAAGTAATTGCGTATTTTTATATAATTTTTTCCACTCCAATTTGTAAAATCAGCAAATCGGTGATATTTTAAGTGGAAACACTTTGCGGAGAAATGGTCGAGTGGTTTAAGGCAGCGGTCTTGAAAACCGCCGAGGGGCAACTCTCCGAGGGTTCGAATCCCTCTTTCTCCGCCATTTTTTTGCTCATTTCCAAGCGGTGGACAAAAAATCACTGTAAAAATAATAAAACTCAAGATTGCAAGTAAACTTGCTCTTGAGTTTTTTCATTTTTACGTTGCAGCTTTCTGCATGGAGCAGAAAGCGTGATTTTTTTAATGGGTTGCCTTGCGCTTCTCGACCAAAGGTCTGCGATGCTCACGCTCACTTCGCTTCGCTCGTGTCGAATCCCGTTGTCGCGGCGAAATGCAATGAAGACGGATCTTGTCCCGGCGTAGCCCGGATGGGCGAAGACGGATCCGCCATTTTTTTGCCTTGATTTCAAGGCAAAAAAACATGAAGCCTGAAAAGGCTTTGCTTCATGGCACGCAGTGCCGCTTCATGCATCGCAAGATGCGCTTCATATTTTGCGGCATCGCCGCAAAATGCTTCATAAAAAACGCCTGACGATGAAGCAGCTCCCGTCTTCATTTCATTACGCCGCGGCAAGCCATTTCATTCTGCTATGAAGCATTTTCCGTTTCACTCCAAAAATGAAGCATTCGCTCCGCTCATATGATGTAAAAATGAAAAATGAGAGTTTT